>JANXOJ010000097.1 GCA_025353625.1 Planctomycetota bacterium
TATGCGTCCTATTGACGACGTAGGGGTCGAAGCCATTAGCCCCAGGTCACGGAGCGCACCTGGGGCGTCTGACAGAAGCGGTCGAAGCTCATCTCGCCCACTGACCCAACCCTTCGTTGCTTCCTAGGGTGTGAACGGTTACCAATTACTAATGTTCCGTTGCTGCTGCCGCGTTAGCGGCCAAACGTGAACTGCCGTGGGTTGCGCCGCGCTCTACCGATCACTATTCAATGGTAACCGCTAACGCGGTTGCACTCTACATTGTGCGGCACAGGACGGAGGTCGCCAAGTTCGAGTTTCTCCCTTGACTCAAAATCCCTGTTTACCTAAACTACCGCCTTGAATTACTGATTTGGTGCTGGGAATCTGCCGGACGGGATGAAGAACTTGCCCGTTCAAGAGTCGCACCGCGCTTGCGCAACAACTTTCCTCACCCCCTGCCCTCTCCCCGTGCATCGTGTACGCATGGTCGCGGGAGTGAGAAGTTATTTTCTCGGATCACAACTATGTCGGGCGATGAACAACGCGGGTTGAGCCGTCGAGCGGCTTGGGCAGGCGGCGACAATTTCATCAGCCGCCTGATGACCGAGGCCCTGGCACGCCCCGACCTCGTTTCGCTGGCCGCAGGATTTGTCGATCAGCAGACGCTGCCGGCTGAAGCCACAAGGCAGGCGCTGGATGCCCTGTGGGCCGATCCGACGCGTACTCGCATTGCGTTGCAATATGGCACTACGATCGGCCACCGCTCACTACGTGAAGCGATCCTCGACCGGATGCTCAAGGCCGACAGCCTAGGTCCAGGCGGTTCCGGCCCGACGCTCGACCAAATCGTTGTGACCGCCGGCAGCAATCAGCTTCTGCATCTTGTGGCCGATACGCTATTGAATCCGGGCGAGATCGTACTATGCGCCGCACCAAGCTACTTCGTCTTCCTCGATACGCTGGCGAACGTGGGTGCCAGGACCGTCGGCGTGGAAGTGGATTGCAATGGCATCATCCCGGAGGCCCTGGACGAGGAACTCGCACGGCGGAAGACGGCGGGCGAGTTGGCGGCCGTCAAGGCAATCTATGTGACGACCTATTACGACAATCCCAGCGGCACAACGACGACGACGACGCGGCGACAACAACTTATAGAAATCGCGCGGCGATGGTCGCACGAGAACACCATCTACATTATCGAAGATGCAGCCTACCGCGAACTACGCTATTATGGCGATGAAACACCGAGCCTTTATGCCCTGGACGGCAACCTCGATAACGGCGAGCAAGTGATCCACGCCGGAACATTTTCAAAATCGTTCTCGCCGGGCATCCGCGTCGGCTGGGGGATATTGCCCAAACGGCTCGTCGGTCCCGTGCTTGCCCAGAAAGGCAATGTCGATTTCGGCTCACCGCATTTCAATCAGATGCTAATGGCGACCGTGTTGCAGCGCGGCTCGTTCGATCGGCACGTCACCGGCTTGCGTGAAAGCTATCGACGAAAGCTCGATGCCACGCTCGCCTCCGCGGAGAAGTGGCTCCGGCCGCTGGGAATTGACTGGGTACCGGCCACCGGCGGGCTCTACGTTTGGCTGCGGCTGCCGGATGCAATCGATACAGGTTTGGGTGGATCGCTCTTCCGCCGCGCGGTTTCCGAAGGCGTTCTCTACGTGCCGGGCGAATGTTGTTATCCCAAGGAAGGTTACCCCTGCCCGAAGAATAGGTTGCGATTGAGCTTTGGCGTGCCGTCGGTGGAGGATATTGTACGCGGGATGGAATCGCTGGCTCGGGCAATAGGAACTCTAGGATGATTGTCAACTTATTCATCTCGCGGATCGAGATGAGTATGCGTGCAAGGAGGTACCATGAACATTATCGACCGCTATCTGCTACGCCAGTTTGCAAGCAATTTCATCATCTGCTTTGTGAGCTTGGCGGGCGTCTACATCATCTTCGATGCTTTCACGCAACTCGAAGCGTTTATGCACGTCGCCAAGGGGGGGCAACTCCTCAAGCTGATGGCTTTCTGGTACTTGCCTCGGATGCTCTACTTCTTCTACCTCACAAGCAGCCTTTTGGTGCTGATGTCGGCCATGTTCACGATGGCCTGGATCCAGCGACACCACGAGATGACGGCTTTGATGGCGTCGGGCATCTCGCGCATCCGCATCGTCATGCCGGTGTTGATCGCCGCGCTTGGAATTACGCTCCTGGCGATCGTCAATCGCGAGGTGATAATCCCGCATTTCGCCGCGCAATTGGCAATGCGGCCCTCCGATTTGCAGGGCAATGTGATCGAAGAGCTTCTTCCGCAATACGATAACCGCACCGACGTTTTGATCCGCGGTCGCAACGCGATTTTGGACAAAATGAAGATCGAGAACCCCAATTTTCTCGTGCCCAGCGACAAGTCTTCGCTTTGTGAATACGGCAAACAATGGACCGCGATGGCCGCTTTTTGCCAAGCGGCCAAAGGCGACCACCCGGCGGGCTACCTGCTGGACGACGTGATCGAGCCCAAGGGCTTGGTGCAACGGCCTTCGCTGATGCTGGACGGTCGGCAAATCCTGATAACGCCGCACGATCGTCCCGACTGGCTACAACCGAACCAGGCATTCGTGGTCAGCGACGTAACCGTGGATGAGTTGACCGGCAACCAAATGCTGAAGCAATTCGCGTCCACCGGAGAGTTGATCCGAGCCATGCGGAGTCGCAGCGTCTATTTCAGTGCCGATATTCGCGTGCTGATCCATGCGCGGATCGTGCAGCCGCTTCTGGATATCACGCTCCTGTTCCTCGGCCTTCCCTTGGTCGTAGCGCGCGACAATCGCAATGTCTTCGTGGCGATTGGAGCCTGCATGGGCATCGTCGCCGTCTTCTTCCTCGTGTCGATCGGTTGCCAGCAGTTGGGTGCAAGCTGTCTGATCGGTGCCGCCACGGCCGCTTGGGCACCGCTGATGCTCTTCGTGCCGGCGGCGGCGGGGATGTCGAGCGCGATGTGGGAGCGATAGCCTAGATAAAATTCAACAGCGTGAGTTTCAGAAGGCTGCCGGTGGTCTGCAATGCGGCCTGATAGGAGATTTGGGCGGACGTGTAGTCGGATATAGTTTTGGCCATGTCCGTATCGTAGTTGGTCGAGACGGCCGCTTTGAGTTGCGTTTCCTCGGCAGTAATCTGCGTGCTGATTGCACTGAGCGACTGTTCGCGG
>JANXOJ010000107.1 GCA_025353625.1 Planctomycetota bacterium
CCTTGCCGCCACCGCAGAGATAGCGTTGCACGTTCTCCCGCACGTTGACGGCTTTCATGGGGGTGCCCTATGCTTCCTCTTTTTGGTCCACGTCATCATCCACGTCCATCCCATCTCCACTCGCTAACTCCGGTGCCTGCAAGAGCCTCGGCGTCACCTCGACGGGCGGCAATTCCTGAAGGTCGTCGTCCACGCCCGTCGTGCCCAAATCCTTAAACTTCCTGGCCGTTATCAAGACCCTGGTTTCCAACGAGCCCACTGCCTTGTTGTAGGAATCCGTGGCTCCGGCCAGGCTCTTGCCCAATTTTGCAAGGTGGTCGCCCATATTCGCAAGCCGCTTGTAAAGCTCTTTGCCCAGGTCGCTGATTTCTTTGGCATTCTCGGCCAGCTTCTCCTGCCGCCAGCCGTAGGCCACCGCCCGCAGCAGGGCGATCAGCGTCGTCGGCGTGGCAATGATGACGTTCTGCTCGACGCCCATTTCGATCAGACTGGGATCGAATTCGAGGGCTGCGGAGAAAAAGACCTCACCGGGCAGGAAGAGGACTACGAACTCTGGAGCCGGATTGAACTGCTCAAAATACGATTTTTTCCCCAAGCTCATCATGTGGGTCCGCACTTGCCCGGCATGGGCTTGCAGCCGAATCGTGCGGGTTTCGTCGTCCTTGGCTTCGATGGCATCCAGGTAGGCCGATAACGGCGCCTTGGCATCGACGACGATATTCTTCGTGCCGGGCAAGCGGACCAAGAGATCGGGCCGCAGCCTGCCGTCTTCGGTGTCGATACTTTGCTGCTCGTAAAAGTCACAATGGTCGAGCATCCCGGCCATCTCGACGACCCGTTTCAACTGGATTTCGCCCCAGCGACCACGAACTTGCGGGCGGCGCAAGGCTTTGACCAGATTGCCCGTCTCGGACTGAAGCTGCTTCTGCGTTTCCATCAACGATTTGACCTGTTCGGTCAGGCCCGAGTAGGCCCCGGCCCGAGCTTTTTCCAGTTCGTTGATTTTGGAATCGACCTTATCCAGGGATTCTTTGACCGGCTTGACGAGATCATTGATCGCCTGTTGACGTTTGTCTAAATCGCCTTTGGCAGTCTCCTGAAATCTTCCCAGGGTTTCCTTTGCTAATTCCAAGAAGGACTGGCTATTGCCCTTGAGAGCATCCGCGGCCAGGGCCTTGAATGCATCGGCCAATTTGTGTTGCGCGTGGTTTATCGCATCCAGCTTTTCCTGAGCTTGCTTGCGTTCCTGGTCGAGGGTGGTGGCATATTGGGCCAGCTTAGTTCTGAGGTTCGTTTCAGCAGTCTGGAATTCGCCGGTCTTCTTTTCAAACTGCTGAACTTTGGCGTTCAGCCCAGCGATGGTCTGGTCGCGGGCCTGAATCCGCTCGGTCAATGCAATTTGTTCGCCTTCGGCGTTGGCTTTACCCCGGTCGTAGGCGTGTTGTCCCTTGGCCCGGAGGACGAGCCATGCGGCGGTCACACCGATGGCGAGTCCGATCAGAAGAAAGAGGATTGGAAGGAGGTGTTCCACGGTAGTTGCCTCTTTAGCAGAATCTGGGGGTGAATTCTGGCTCGGGGAGGTTGCCAGGTTGGTGAGTAAGGGCGGTTTCGATGGCTTTTTCAGTTCTAAAGCCGTAGGCTTTTCTCTTCGTCGGCTTTGCTTTGTCGTTCAGACCCTCCACAAACCCCGCCGAAATGACCCCTTTTGCGCGGAACCCGTTGAGAATTAAATCTTGATGTCGCAGCAACGTCTGGCCCGGCAATCCAAAAGCAAGCAGAGCAGCCGGCGATCATCGTGAACATGCTTGTTGGAATGGGCGACAGGGCTACTATTGCGGCGGGATGACGATCTACAATTTTGGGGAAACATGAGTTTACTTATTCTGAGGTAGGCTTGCAATTGCCGGCAAGTGCTTCAACGGACGTGATGGCTTCCACACTCCGAAGCCGGAGGTTGGTGGTTCTAGCCCACGCGGGGATACTGGCCGAATTGCCTTCAATAAAACGATTCATTATCGGGCCGAACCGGGGCTCGCGACCGACGAATTCCTCGATATTCCGGTGCGATCGCGCTTGGCGGAGCGGCCCGTCCACGATCGGGCGAACATCGCCAAAATGCTTGCCGAGGCTGACCTGATTGCGACCACTCGTCCCGAAGGGCAACTGGTCGCAATATCGCGGCCAT
Organism: Planctomycetota bacterium; assembly: GCA_025353625.1. GTDB lineage: Bacteria > Planctomycetota > Planctomycetia > Pirellulales > Thermoguttaceae > JANXQG01. The sequence goes on from JANXOJ010000107.1 coordinate 2,186, forward strand.
AACCGATTTCAGCTTTTGCACCGAAAAGTAAGCTACACTTCCTGCATCGCCGCAGCCTGCATCACCGCAGCCGTGCGGACGATTGACGTAGCGAACGAAGCGACGGGTGCCTCGTGCCCGATCGCAGTCTCAATTGCACAGCAGGGAGAATGCCCAATGACGTCGAGTACCTTGACCGGCCCCGTGGAAATGGATGCCATTAAAGAAATTGTTTTGGAGCAGATCGGTCGGACTATCGACCGCGACAGCCTTCAAGAACAGAGCGATCTCTACAGCCTGGGGCTGACGTCGCTCGCCACGGTGGGCCTGATGCTGGCGATTGAAGAGCGGTTCGACATCGAATTTCCTGAGTCGATGCTCGGCCGGGCGACTTTTCGCAGCATATCCAGCATCGCCGAGTGCATCGGCAAGCTTTCCAATTAAGGGCGTTTACTTGCGGAGAATTGAACCTTGAGTACCACGACATTCGACATTCCCTCGTCCGTACATTGCGATACGGCCGAACTGCTGGCGCGCGTTCACGCAATCGGCAAGGGAGTGCTTGCCGTCCATGCCGGAAGCGTCGATAGCGAAGGGCGTTTTCCTGCGGAGTCGATCCAGGCACTGCGCGAGGCCGAGTTGCTCAGCGCGTACGTGCCGACCGAATTCGGCGGCATGGGCCTCGACGTCGCACAAACGGCAAAGGTTTGCGAAGCACTGGGGCATTACTGCGGTTCGTCGGCGATGATCTACGCCATGCACTGCATTCAAGTGGCATGCCTCGTACACCACGCTCAGCACTCGGAGTTCTTTCGCGATTACCTCCGTCAACTCGTCGATGAGCAACTGCTGATCGCGTCGGCGACGACCGAAATCGGCACCGGCGGCGACTTGCTCTCGAGCGTCTGTTCCGTCCAGGTCGAAGGCGACCGCTTCACGCTCACCAAGAAGGCCCCGGTCATTTCCTACGGCGAATATGCCGACGACGTTTTGATCACCTGCCGCCGCCATGCCGACGCACCGGCGGGCGACCAGGTTCTCGTCCTAGCGCGGCGCGGCTCGTTCACGATGGAGCCGCTTTCCACCTGGGACACGTTGGGATTCCGAGGGACTTGCAGCTCCGGCTTCACGCTCACGTCCGAAGGGCCAATCGATCACATCGTCCCCGCACCCTTCGCTGAGATTCTTTCGCAGACCATGCACCCCTATTCGCACGTCGTATGGGGCTCGCTTTGGACCGGGATCGCGGCGGACGCCGTACACCGCGCCCGTTCCTACGTCCAGGCCGAGGCCCGCAAGACGCCTGGCGAAGTGCCGATATCGGCGGTTCGCCTGGCGGAGACCGACCTCCTCCTGCAGGAGATGCGAAACAACGTTCGTGCCCTGGCGCACGAGTATCGCGAGATTCTCGGCGCCGACGGCGGCGATTCGATGCACGGCTTCGGCTTCTCCATTCGCACCAACAACGTAAAGGTTTCGTGTTCGCAGCGAATCGTCGAAATCGTCGGCCGCGCACTGTTGATTTGCGGTATTTCGGGTTACCGCAACGATTCAAAATTCAGCTTGGGCCGACACCTGCGCGACGCCTACGGCTGCGCGCTAATGGTCAACAACGATCGCATCACCAAGCTTAACGCCACCATGCTGTTGGCGCACCGGGAGGGTCTCTAATCGTGTCTTGTATCGCTACTGAAACTCTGACCGACGCATACCGCGAATGTCGTCGGCAATTGCTCGACGCGGGCGTCCTCATATCGATGAAGGTCGATGGCCTCTATGCGTTCAGCGGGCCTTTCGAGGAAGTGATTGAACGCTTTGAACAATTGGTCACGCGGCGCGCGCGCCGGCATCGAGCCGAAGTGATGCGGTTTCCGTCGATCATGTGCCGCGACGACTATTTGCGCATGACGCACATCGAGAACTTTCCCGATCTGCTGGGCTCGGTGCATAGCTTCACGGGCAAGGAGCGCGACCACGCGCGGTTGCTCGGCGCACGCAGTCGCGGCGAAGACTGGACGCAAGAGCTTTGCCCAACGCAAGTCATGATGACGCCGGCAGCCTGCTACCCGCTCTATCCCACGGCGACCGGCACCCTGGAGGAAGAGGGCCGGCTGGTCGATCTGCGTTCCTTCGTCTTCCGGCACGAGCCGTCGATCGATCCGGCGCGGATGATGATCTTTCGTCAGCGGGAATTCGTCCGCTTGGGCACGGCCGAGCAGGCGCTCGAACACCGCGCCTTCTGGCTCGACGAAGGGGAGGAAGTGCTGAATTTGGTTGGTCTGCCTGTCGAGCGGGTGGTGGCCAACGATCCCTTCTTTGGCCGTGGCGGCCGGCTTATGGCCGATGCGCAGAGGGATCAGGTTCTCAAGTACGAATTGACGATTGCGGTTGCCAGCGGCGATAAGCCCACCGCCATTGCATCGTGCAATTATCACCAGGACCATTTTGGACACACGTTCGATATTCTCACGCACGATGGCCGGTTTGCCCATTCCGCCTGCATCGGCTACGGGCTGGAGCGGATTGCCTTGGCACTGTTCATGACGCACGGATTTGACACCGACCATTGGCCCACTTCCGTGAAGAACGCACTCGACCTATGAGTAGACAACTTTTGGAAATCAGCCCGGCGTGCCACGACCGCCACTTGCTGCACACGCAAGAGCGCGATTGGGCGGAAACGAATTGTTACGTCGATCTTTGGATCGAGTTGCTGCATGCCTTGGGCTACGAACCGCTGGCTGCGCTGCCGTTTACCGTGGGGATCGACTTTGAAGGCGATCAATTCACCTTCTTCAAGTTTCCGCACGCCGACTTGCGCGCGCTTTACGGACTGGACGTGCAAGAGCTCGCCGTCTGGCGGCCATTGGTCGATCACATTGCAGAGCAGATCGCTTTGGGCCGACCGGTCCTGGTCGAACTCGACTCCCGCTACCTTCCCGATACGGCCGGCACGACGTACCAACGCGAGCATGTGAAGTCGACCGTTGCGGCGATTGAGATCGACATCGAACGCCAGCGGTTGGGCTATTTCCACGGCCAAGGTTTTTATCATCTCGACGGTGCGGACTTTGCCGAAATCTTCCGAATCAACGCAGCCGACCCGCGTTTCTTGCCCCCTTACGTCGAGTTCGTCAAGCGTCCCGTGGCGTGGCTGCCTGCCGAATCGCAGGTCGTCGAGACTTCCTGGGATCTGCTCGCCGGACACGTGCAGCGGCTGCCGGACGAAAACCCCTTCGCGAAATTTAAGCCGCGATTTGCCGCCGATCTCGATTGGCTGCTCGATTCGCCCATTGAGGTCTTTCACCAGTATTCCTTTGCCACCTTGCGGCAATTCGGCGCCTGCTACGAGTTGACGGCCAGCTACTTTCGCTGGCTGGAAGCGCACGATGTCACCGGCCTGGGCGGGTTGATCGCGGACTATTCTTCCTTGGCGAAGGCCGGCAAAACGCTACAGTTTCAATTGGCACGGGCCATGGCCCGCAAGAGGCGATTTGAACTGTCGGCCCTCAATGAGATGGCTGCGACTTGGCAAGCTGCCACCGATAGACTCCGCGACCGCGTGGCCCGACCGATGCGGGAGGCCGACGCATGACCGCGCTGGCCGTTGCGGAAACGCCCCGCCGATCGGCAGTTTCGCCGCTCGTCATCGAGCGGTGGGAATGCGCGGCGTTTGAGCCGGGACGCATCACCCATCCCGATCGGCTTATCGCCGATACGACCGAGTGGTTTTCGGTCGCCGCAGTCGCCGGCGCGGCGACAGCGACCTCGGCCCTGGCGGCGGCCGGGCGGTGGAACTTCGACCATCCTCTGGATATCGACGCCTTCGATTGGTGCTTTCGTGCCGAATTCGTTGCAGATATGGAAGCCAGAGAGGCAGCCCGAATTCTACACTTCTCTGGGCTGGCGACCGATGCCGAAGTCTGGCTCAACGGCCAATCGATTCTCCACTCCGACAATATGTTTCGCTCCTACCGTTGCGACGTTACGGCATTGCTGCAAGCGGAAAATGAACTGGTATGCCTTTTCCGCTCGCTCAAGCAGAATCTCAGCCGACGGCGACCGCGACCGCGATGGAAGACCAATCTCGTAAATCATCAGCAACTTCGCTGGCACCGCACGAGTCTGCTGGGCCGCATTCCGGGTTGGGCACCAAGCGGGCCAATCGTGGGGCCTTGGCGAGAAGTGCGGCTGGAACAATCGCCCGTCGCGATGGACGAACTTCAACTTCGCACGCGCGTCGAAGACGGCGACGGCGCGATTTATGTCCGTGGTCGAGTTGCATCGCGGGATCCGATTGAGGCCGCATGGCTGCAAATTGACGGCGGCGAATACGCGATTCTGATCGAGACGTTCGACGACGGCCAGGAGATCGAAGGAGAAATCCACCTCGCCAAGCCCGCGTTGTGGTGGCCGCATACGCACGGCGAGCCGACCCTCCACGATTGCGCGATAGTGGTCGACACGGCGAGCGGGCGGCACGAAGTTGCGCGGCACAAAATTGGCTTTCGCACGCTTGAGGTCGATCGCGCCGCAGGCTTCGCGATAAAGATCAATGGAGTGCCGGTCTTCTGTCGCGGTGCCTGTTGGACGAGTGCCGACCTGCTTTCGCCTACGGCCGCGATTACCGCGTTGGATCGCGATTTGCGGTTGTTGCGCGATGCGGGCGCGAACATGATTCGCGTCGGCGGGACGATGGCCTACGAAAGCGACTCCTTTTATCGCCTCTGCGATGAGCTTGGCATTCTGGTCTGGCAGGATTTCATGTTCGCGAACATGGATTATCCCGTGGACGACGTCGCATTCCGCGAGAACATCGTTGCGGAAGCCACGCAACAGGTGACTCGCCTGGCGAAACATGCGTGTGTAGTCGTTTATTGCGGCAATAGCGAGGTCCAGCAGCAAGCCGCCATGCTTGGGATGCCGCGCGAGCTGTGGAGCAATGCGTGGTTCGACGAAGAACTGCCCCAACTGTGCGACTCGCTGCATCCGGCTGCTCGTTACATTCCAGCCACACCATCCGGCGGCATACTGCCGTTTCATACCAACGAGGGCGTCTCGCATTACTACGGTGTCGGCGCGTACCTGCGACCGACAAACGACCTCCGCCGCGCCGATGTCAAATTTACTTCGGAATGTCTCGGCTTTGCAAACGTTCCCGACCCCGAGACCTGCTTCGAGATCGCGGCTGGTGCGTCACCCGTTGCGCATCATCCGCGTTGGAAGGCCCGCGTCCCGCGCGACACCGGTGCGGGCTGGGATTTCGAGGATGTGCGGGATCATTATTTGGCCGAACTTTATGGCGTCGATCCGATCCGGCTGCGCGCGTCCGACATGCCGCGCTATCTCCGCTTGAGCCGCGTCGCCTCGGGCGAGATGATGACCCAGGCTTTTGCCGAATGGCGAAGCGGACATTCTCGAAATTCGGGCGGCCTGGTTTGGTTCTACAAGGACTTATGGCCGGCCGCAGGCTGGGGCATTGTCGATTCGCACGGAGGGCCAAAAGCCGCGTATTTCGCCCTGAAACGCGCCTGGCAGACCCGGCAGTTGACCGTCACCGACGAAGGGCTCAACGGGCTCGATATTCACTTCGTCAACGAAACGGCGG
>JANXOJ010000119.1 GCA_025353625.1 Planctomycetota bacterium
AACCAAACTTCGATTGACTATACCTACCTCATGTCGGGAGTCGAAACGCTGAAGATGCAGCAGACCTTTGAGCAAGTTTGGCATGCAACATGGCCCAACAAGCCGTTGCCAAAGTAGCTTATTGCGCTACATGATATGTCAATGTGTTCGACAATGACCACAAGAGGAATGTTTGCAGTCCCGCCTTTAGACGGAAATAGCGGGTTGATTCTGGCTAAAGCCGCGACACCAACGGCTTTGCATGGAGGGAAGCCCGGCACGGTAAATTCGCTTACTCGACCATTTGACTTTCGCTATTCGGCAACCTATTTTCAATTAGAATCTCTTGCCGCGCACTTTGTTTTCCAAGTTACCGCGACGAGGTCAACGATTCAAAGTTCGGCGAATTGGGTACGTCATGAACCGGTTAAAGCGATTTTTGCGAGATTCCGATGCAGCTACGGCGGTCGAATATGCCGTCTTGCTCGGCATGATTATGTTCGTCGTCGTGGGGGCGGTCGCATCGGTCGGGTCGAGTACCGGCGGCCTTTGGGGCGGCACGCAGACAAAACTTCAAAACGTCCACTTCGGGCAGTAAGCAACCCAGTCATCGCGCTTTGTTTTCGCTGCGGAAAGTCGCGTAATAAAGCAGCCCGGCCACGGTCTTGGCATCGTAAATGCGGCCATCGCGGACCATCTCCAGTGCGTCATCCCAATTCAGAAGCAGCACCTTAATGTCCTCGCCTGCTTCCAACGCCATCGGCCCCGGCGTCAGGCCCTTTGCCGCATAAAAGTACATTTTCTCATCCATAATGCCCGGCGACATGGCGAACGTCGTCAGATGTTCGATTGTTTTGGCTCGGTATCCGGTTTCCTCCAATAACTCGCGGCGTGCGGTTGCTAACGGATCTTCCGGCGGTTCCAAAGTTCCGGCCGGCAATTCGATCATCCGTTGGCCCACGGCGGCACGAAAATTCTCGACGAAGCAAATTCGCCCATCATCCAGCAGCGGCAAGATCGCCACGGCACCGGGGTGGCGAACGATCTCCTTATAGTGCGTCGTTCCGTCGTCGGTACGTTGTTCAACGCGCTCGATGCGGAACCGTTTGGCCTGAAATAGTACTTCGTTCATATTGATTCCTCCAGTTAGGCAAACGGGTGGGCGTTTGCCGAATCCATCCTACTCGGCCTCCGCATCCGAAACTACATAACGTTTGTTAAAATATAGGTGTGGTTCGCTCGGTTCACATGCAAGCCGATTATCGCCCGTCGCAAATAATATGCTAGATTTCAACGGGGAATACCGCGTTTTCTGGGCGAACTACCATGCGGATTTTGGATCGGCACAAATTAAACGAGTCGGCCATCGCGGCGAATGCGGAGTCGTATTCGAGTTGCGAACATTTAGGTTTGATTGACTCATCGTTCGGTGTGCCGTTCTCGGTATTCGACTGCGATTGCGGTGAAATTGTGCATGCCGGGCTTGGATCGCCAACGTTTGACGTGAGTGAATTCGCG
>JANXOJ010000122.1 GCA_025353625.1 Planctomycetota bacterium
GATTTTTGAAATGTGGATTCGCCCGCTGCCGCACCCCTGGCGGCATTTTGCCTTACGCGGGGCATTGCGGGAGCTTAAGCAGTTGGTCGATCGCGGCCTGACCGAAGCGCAAGTTAGCGAGAAGAGCGCGGCGTTGAGCAAGTACGTTTTTCACTTCGCCCCGACGACGATGGACCGGCTCGGCTATGCCCTCGACGATCACTTCTACGGCATTTCAGGAAGCCATCTCGACATCTATCGCCGCCGCATGCAAGCAACCACGCGGGCCGAAGTCAATGCAGCGGTCAAGAAGCACCTTCAGTACGACAATCTGCAAATCGTCATCGTCACCAAAGATGCCAAAGCCTTTCGCGACGCGCTAATTGCTGAAACCCCCAGTCCGATCAGCTACCCCTCGCCCCGTCCCGACGCAGTCCTGAAAGAAGACGAGCAAATCGCCATCTACCCCCTTCACATCAAACCCGAAAACGTCCGCATCCTCTCCGGCAAAGACATTTTCGAGAAATAGCCCCCATTGCCCAATGTCCTACATCATGGTCGATATCGAAGCCGACGGCCCCATCCCAGGCGACTACTCGATGGTCAGCTTCGGGGCGATCCTCGTCGAGCCTTCGTTGAGCAAAACCTTCTACGGGCAATTAAAACCGATTTCGCAAAAGTGGCTGCCCGAAGCGATTCAGGTAAGCGGTTTCAGCCGCAATGAAACGCTGGAGTTCGACGAGCCATCGAGCGTGATGCACAAGTTTGCCGATTGGGTCGTCGCCGCCACCACGTCGCACCGCCCGATGTTCATTTCCGATAACAACGGTTTCGACTGGCAGTTCATCAATTGGTACTTCCACCATTTCGTCGGCAAGAACCCCTTCGGCCACAGTTCGCACAACCTAGGCTCGCTCTACAAAGGCGTCGCCAAGGACATGTTCTCGACGTTCAAGCATCTGCGAAAAACGCGACATACTCACAACCCGCTCGACGACGCCCGCGGCAACGCCGAGGCCCTCTTGCAGATGAAAGAGAAGTTCGGGCTGAAGATCGACCTCGTGTAGGGCATGGCTTCGTTTAATCCGGAGCCAATCAATAGCACTGCCGGGGGTCGTTCACTTCGATTCCTGGCCATCTTTCTTCACCTGCGCGACAAACGACTCCATCTGCCGCGTCCAGATTTCTTCCAACGCGCGCACTTTTTCCGGATGCTCCGCCGCGAGGTTGTGGGATTCGCTCCGGTCGTCGTTCAGATTATAAAGCTCCCAGGGCGACGTGTGATCGGCCACTAATTTCCAATCTCCCACGCGGAGCGCGCGATTGCCTTCGTGGAACCACCAGAACGATTCGTGCGCGACCGAACCGTCTTTGCTAAACGCTGGAACGAGGCTCTTTCCGGGGTTCGCCGGGACCGGTTGGCCATTAAAACTCTCGGGCCATTTCCCCCCTGCCAGTTCGAGAATCGTTGGTGCCAGGTCGATCAGGTGGCCCGGATTGCGGCGAAGCTCGCCGTGAGCGGCGATTCCCTTCGGCCAATGTACGATCAGCGGCGTGGAGATGCCCCCCTCATGGACCCAGGATTTGTGGAGCCGCAACGGCGCGTTGGACGCACTCGACCAACCGGGGCCGAGGCAGAGAAACGACTTCGCCGATCCGGGCGGAGCGGTCTTGTCGTGTTGGTCGCCGCGAATCATCTGTTCCGCGCTCGCCCCATTGTCGGAGACGAAAAGGATCAGCGTCTCGTCAAACGCGTGCTGTAGTTTGAGCTGTTCGATGACGCGGCCGATCTCCGCATCGACTCGGTGAATCATCGCCGCATGAATGGCCATTTTGATTGGCTGAAAGGTTTTCTGTTTCGCCGTCAAGTCGTTCCACGCGATGGCGTGCCCCACCTCGCCGGGGCCAATCCGCGCGGAAAGTTGTTCCGCCGTCAGATTGGCTTCGGGGATAATGTCCGGATCGAGCTTGGAAAGCGAACAGTGAACGATGCCCAAGTCGCTCATCCGTTGGAACCGCTCGGCGCGAAGTACATCCCAGCCCTGAACGTATCGATTCCGATAGAGGTCGATGTCCTTCCGGGGTGCTTGCAGCGGCCAATGAGGCTCCGTAAACGCGAGGTATTGAAAAAAAGGTTGATCGGAATGTTTGTCCGCGTGTTCGCGCAGTTGTCGTATCGCCTGGTCCGCCTCGACCGTAGCGGCGTAGTAGCCTTCGTCCCCGTCGGCAGCTTGAAGCGGTGGATCGATTCGAGCAACGAGCGGCTTCGGCAGAAAATGATGATCCGTGTCCGTGTAGTTGAACGCACGATCGAATCCGTTTTGCAGTGGCTGTCCATCGATGTGCCATTTGCCGGCGTAGTACGAACGGTAGCCCAGCGGTCGTAGAAGTTGCGGCAGCAACCGCGCCCACGCCGGCCGCTTGCCGGAACTCCCGCCGCCGACGCCCGGCAAGGCATCGCGATGTACCTGCTGCGCATAGTAGCCCGTTAAGATGCACGCTCGAGACGGCCAGCAGCGGGCCGTGTTGTGAAAGTCGGTGAATCGCAATCCACCTTGGGCAAGTGCATCGAGATTCGGCGTTCCAATCTCGCTGCCATAGCAACCGAGATCGGAAAACCCCAGGTCGTCGGCAAGAATGAGCAACACGTTGGGCCGCTTTGCGGCTGCAAACGCCGCAGTCGGTAACGATGTTAGGCAAGCGACGAATTCAATCAGCGTCAGGATTCCCGACAGGCGGGCAAGTCGATGGTTCATGGCTAAATGTCTCAGGGAATAGTACCGGCTCATGGGATTCTTGTCGTTGATCTGGCTACTTGAATTCGACTTCGGCAATTGTCAGACTACGATCCTCGTTACCGAGCGTAGCTTTGTCAAGCGTGCTTTTGCTTTTGCTTTTGGTTTACATTGACACTGACATTGACATTGCTTGCAGCCTTGCGCTTTACTATGCCCATTTGGATCGGCGAACGAATTCCTGTGGCATTGCGTTGAAGCCATCCAATATGTTTTTCACCATTTGTTCCGTCACCCGACGTTTCAAC
>JANXOJ010000158.1 GCA_025353625.1 Planctomycetota bacterium
CAGGGCTTGCCATTGTTTTGCAAGGAAGCGGATTGCGCGGAGATAACTAGATGCGTCCTCGTTTCTACCGCCGAATGTCCGACGGGTCGGCTTCCACGTCAATCGTTTCGAGGCTTCATCGAACGTTCCCTTGCGTTACGACCTGTATCTTCGCGGAATCACCAAGTGATCCTTTCCATCACTTGCACCCGCTGAAACACACATGCCTTCACCGTGCACGGTCAAAACTATTTGTTTCCCCCGACGCTACCCTACCCGCCGATCTCCCCACACACGGCAACAATTCGGGCAATCGCCTCATCGATTTCCGCTGCCGTGGTCGTTGCCCCTAAGCTGAAGCGGAGGCTGCCGGCGACGATGTCTTTGGGCAGGCCCATCGCACGTAACGTAGGCGATAGTTCGGTCGATCCGCTGGCACAGGCCGAGCCGACCGAGCAGGCGACGCCGGCCATGTCGAGGGCCAGGAGAAGTATCTGCCCTTCGACGCCGGGGAAGGCAACGTTGCTGGTATGCGGTAGGCGCGGCACGGCATCGCTATGCACGAACGCGCCGGATCGAGCGGCCTTCAAGCCAGATTCAAAACGATCGCGCAATGCAACCAGCCGCGCATGGTGTTCGTTCTGCTCCTCGTGCCAGAGTTCCAACGCGGTTTGCATGCCGACGGCCAGGGCGACCGATTCCGTGCCGGGCCGCATCCCTTCCTGTTGATGCCCGCCGAAAAGCATCGGTGCAACCGTAACGCCCGGCCGCACGATCAAGGCCCCAATGCCCAGCGGACCTTGAAACTTATGCGCGGCAATGCTCAAGGCATCGACGCCCAGTTTGCGGAAGTGGATCGGGATTTTTCCTGCGGCGGCAATGGCATCGGTATGAAAGGGAACGCCCGCCGCACGGCAGAGGGCGGCCAGTTCTTGCACCGGCTGGATCGCGCCGGTCTCGTGATTGGCGAGCATGACGCTGACGAGGCGGGGGGACGCGGGCCGGGTGGATGCAAGTGGCATGTGGTCCGCTTGAAGCGACGACGTTTCCAGCATCGCCCTCAAACTTTCCACCAGCACCACGCCATTGCCATCGACCCCCAGCGTATCGAGCCGCCAGCCGCGTTCCAAAAGTTGCTCCGCCGCTTCCAGCACGCAGGCGTGTTCGATCGACGAGACGACGATGGTCCCCTTCTCGTCGCTGCGGCCGGCTTGCGTAATGCCAAAGATCGCCAGGTTATTGGCTTCGGTCCCGCCGCTGGTGAAGACGACGCGATCGGGCTTGAGGCAGTTCAAATCGGCACCGAGAATCTCCGCCACGCGCTGCCTGGCGTTTTCCAATAACCGCCGCGCCTGCTGCCCCGGTTGATGCTGGCTGGCCGGGTTGGCATAGCCGGCCGCGTAGCAGCGGGCGATGGCTTCCACGACCTCGGGCCGCGTGGGGGTGGTGGAATTATGATCGAGATAAATATGTTGCATCGGACAATTATCGGCCATTACGTCGGGCGGTGCAATCCATGCGTAACGTCACCGCTTGGAGGTGCGTTTTCAAGTGCGATCCTCAACGGCTCCCGCCGACGGGATGGGCTTACGGGAGAATGGGGCGTCGATCAGAACTGCTCGGCTAGCTTGCGGAAAACGCGACAGTTTTCGACGAGGTCGGGGCCATGTTTGAATAGCCCTCCGCCAACGAGGATTACCATCTCGCGGCCGAAGACTTGTTGGACCTCCGGCACGCGAGCGAGCGTCAGTCCGCCGGCAGGGGCAGGGAAGATGGGGTGCAAGGTGCCCAGCGGTGCCTCGGTCGCGGCGGCAATTTCGCAACACTCTTCGCGCGTAAAGGAAAAGCGGCCGCCGAAATTTGGAAAGATCGTCGCATCGGCCCCGGCCAATCGGGCCAGTTGGCCAAAGAGCAGCGGGTGGGAAAAGCCTTCGTCGGGCCGCACGACGAAGCTGCCTTGAAAGGCCGGATGGGCCACGATCGGTAGCGATACTTGGTCGTCATCGGCCACGGCCCGCATGGCATCCAGGCCGGTCAAGCCGGGACAAATCAATAGTCCGCCGGCCCCGGCCGACTTGGCGTAGCGAGCGCGGCGGAGCATCTCGACGGGCGTAGCGGTCACGTTCGGCAGATAGGCGCACTTCAGGCCGGTCTGGCGATTTGCTCGTGCCACGGCTTCCGCACAACGATCGACGCGCTCTTCAAAGCGACAGAAAGTCTGATTCGTCAGTCCGTGATCGTCTTTGATCAAATCGACGCCGCCGAGCGCGAAGCGATAGGCCAGTTCAGCCAAATCGGCGGGGGCCAAACCCATCGGCTTTAGCGCGGTGGAAAGCAGCGGTCGATGGACGACGCCCGTCCGTTCGCGCAAGCCCTTGCGACCGAATCGCGGCCCGCGAAATTGTTGCAAGATGCTCTCGGGCAGGTCGAGTTTCTCGGCGCGAATGGCCGGCTTGAGGCTGATGTTGCCGAGAACGACGTTGAGCAACTGGCTCAGGTCGTCGCCGACGACTTCTATGGGGAAGCTGATGACGGCACGAAAAGCCTTTTCCGTAATCGGTTCGAGCGATTCGACGCGGCCGACGACCTCATCGCGGATCGGTCCCGAGGGGACGAGCTCTTCGGGAAACTCGACCGTTTGTTCCAAGCAAATATCGTTGGCCCGCGCTTGCGCTTCTCCACGCGAGCCGCCGAGCCGATAGACGATGCGAAACCGCTCGCCGGAGAGGCAAAGGGAAACGGTTTGCGGTATGGGTGATATCATCCGGGGTGCCTTGCTATGAAATGTTCACTGATTTGCCATCAGCAGAGTCGAAATCCGCCATGCGAAGATTATAATCCCCACGGCAACGGTTCCAAGTACCGCAGTCAGCACCGCCGCGCTGGCGATATCGAGCGCGTCGCGAAGGTGCGGACTTTGCTCGCCGGTGATCGCTCGGGCCATCCGTTCCAGCGCGCTGTTGAACATCTCAGCGGCCAGCACCAGAGCGATGCACAGGATCAAGACGGCCCACTCCAGGAAACTCACGCGGAGCACGGCTGCCGCAGCCAGCACGGCCGCAGCGATGAGAAAGTGAACGACAAAGCTGCTCTGACCTCGGACCCCTTCGCGCATGCCGCGAAAAGCGTCGGAGAATTTCTGTGTCCAAGTGCGAGAATTCGGCACGTTTTATTCGACTCCATATTCGCCGGCGGGGCCGATATGGACTCCGCTCGCCTGGCCCAGCTTGCCGCTCTTGGGGACGAAGCGGGGTTCGACCGCCAGATTCAGCCCCACGCTGTTGCGGGCCGGATCAAAGTTCAAATCGAGCCCTACCAAGAGCGATTCGCCGACGCGCGTGATTCGCAACGATTGGCCGATGTTCTTCGTGTCGCTCAGGTCGATGGAAACGCCGGCCGACGATATCCATTTGGGACTCATCCAATAACTGTACGAGAAGTAAAGCACGTTGCTGTTGATGGGACCATCCAGGACGCGGAGGCCGGCATACAAGGCCCCGCGCGGCGGCCGCGTCAAGAACATGCCAAGCGTGGCGATTTTCTGCCCCTGCCCGAAGAAATCGAAAATGCCGTCGGAAAGCACCGTCAACCGATCGCCGACGTGCCAGATGAAATTGTAGTCGACCAATCCGGCCCCGCTGCCGAAGTTGTCGCGCGGAGCGTTGGGAAAGAGCGTGACGTTGGTGTCAAATTCGATCCAGTCGATGATGTGGCGATTATCGACCGGGCCGCGCTTGGTCTGCCATCGCTGGTGGATGCCCAGGCGGACCTCGTCCAAGTCGTTGGCAATCTCCATGCTCGGCGCGGTGACCCAACCCTGCATGTCGGTTCGCACGGCATAGAACCGCTCGTCGAACTTTTGCGGCGGGCCTTGCGTCAAGGGGGACGGCACGGCCGGGAACCCGAACGTGTTCACCGTGAAGCGGCGGCGGAAGTCCTCGATCTGATTGTCGTCCAACGGATCGTAGAGCGGCAACTGCGAAACGCTACGGCTCGCCTCGCTATGGAAATACTCGGCGTCGAACTCGACCTTGTGGGCCAGCCCGTGGACGTTCCAGAGGGCACTCTCTGCACTGGAATCGGTATTCCAAATCGGCAGCGTGGCGCGGATGCCCGCTTGGTAATAGGCTCGCGTCAATTGATCGCCGTTGACATCGTCGCCCCAATAGCCCAGTTCACCCAGCAGATAGGGAACGATTTTCACGGGGCCCAATTCGACGGGCAGGTCGATCTCATTGCGCGTGACGAGGCGTCCGCCCGAGTAGTTCTTCGCTTCCCAAGGGAGGTGGCTCACGGCTTCATCTCCGGCTGCCGCACTGGGGAGCGTCGCGGTTTTGAATTGCGCATAGCCGAGGCTCGTATGCTCGAACCAGGTCAGGCGGTCTTCGAAGAGCGATTGCCCCAGCAGGTAATGGTCGAAGCGCGGCAGCCATTGCGTCTCGGTCACGAAGCTGTTCAAGCGTGCCCCGGCGAAGAGGCTCATCGACATGTTCTCGCGGCGGAGTTTGATTTCGGCGTCGGTCGTGGGGTCTTTGAGCTCGTCCCACTCCTGCTTGAAATACTCTTGCAGGAAGTTGCGGTCGCTAATTTTGCCGATCTCGCCGGTGAAGGTAACGCCTTCGCCGAAGTCCTGCCGATGTTGGGCCAGAAGGCGATAGCGGTAGGGTACGTCCGGTTCGGGGTGAACCATCGGGCGGTCGATGCCCAGATTGTCGGTCCCTTTGTCGGAGATGCCCCAGAAGTCGAACAGCCCGGATGTCGGTCCCTGGATGCCGAAGATATCGTTGCGATTATAAATAAACTCGGTCCCTTCCGATAAACCGCGCTTGCTGAGGTAGTTCAGGCTCAAGTCCCAATCGGTCCCGGCAGGCCGATTTTGGATGCCGAAGAGTTGATAGCCGTTAAAGTCGGTGTAGAGTTGCGTGCCGAAAACGCCATCTTGCTTGAATCGAATGCGGCGAAGGAAGAACGACGATTCGTTCAGATCGGTGGCGATGGTCGGCCAGAAAAAGACGGGCACCTCTTCGACGTGCAGTATATTATTGCTGGCGGTGACGAACTGCCGATGATCGACGAGCGGCTGGCCCGTCTCGGGATTTATCAACGGCTGCCCGGTATAGGGGTCGAGGCGGGGCGTCTGGCGGTCCTCATACGAAGCCTGGCCCGACGTCAAGTCGTAGCTCGGAACGCCCAAGCGGCTGGAAGTGACGAACATATTTTCCGCCGTGAAATGGCCCTCGCCGACCTGTTGCATGACGTCGGCATGGAGGCGAACCTTGCCTTCGTATCCGGGGGCGGGCGACAACAGGTCCGCGCCCAGGATCGTTCCAACCTTGTTTCGCACGTCGTAATACATGCGGTCGGCGTAGATCGTCGTATCGCCTTGCCGGAAGACGACGTTGCCTTCCATGTAAATTTCCAGCGGCTGATTCTCATTCTGGTAAAGCTGCATGCCCTGGCTCTGATCGCCCGGGTTATTGGGGCCGGGGTTGTTGGGGCCAGTCGTCGTCCAGACAACGAGTCGATCCGTCGAGATATCCAACGAGAGCGGCCCTTGGCCCACGCCGGGTACGTTCGTTGGCCGAATCGCCAAGCCGTCAACGATCACCGTCACACCCTGATTGATGGTCAGCGTCCACTGACTGCTTTGCGGGTCCAAGAGCGATTGGGCCTGCATCGGCACATCGCCGCGCGCGAAGACGCGGACGCGCCGCGTGCCCGGCGGTCCTTGCACGGCCGCTTGCGGCGATGGCGCAGCGCGCGGCACGACGAACTGGGCTTGCTCGACGTGCGTTTGCTGCAAGGTGTCGGGAAATTTCGGATCCCGCAGCTCCATGCCGCGATAGAAGATGCCGGGCAATACGCTGGGCTGCCCCGCCACGACGCCGGCCCGAATTTGCACCGCTTGAATGGTATAGAAGCGGCCAATCCACTTTTGATCCTGAATCTGCACCGGCGCGCCTTGCCGCGAAAGTCGCAACCCGACGTTGCCTTCAAAGTAGGCGGTGATTTTCGTCCGCTCGCGGGTGTTTTCCTGGGCATGATCGATCCACAGCACGGCCTCTTGGCACTCGGCCTTGTCGGCCCCTTGCTGGAAGCGCACATCGCCGCGCAGAAGCCAGACTTCGTAGCTGCCTTGCTGCCATCGATTGGCGGCCTGGGCGGTAACGGCAATCGGATCGACGCTATTGCTCTCCGGCAGATCGACTTGTTGAGCGTTGAGGCTTGCCGAGATCGCCCAAACGATTGTTGCTAGGATAGCAAGGTGGCGCAGCGAAGGTGCGATCGGTTGGGACAAACAACGACCGCAGACGCAACGCGCCAGCGCGGCGTACCAATACGGCACCGATCTTATGCCCAGTCGTTTCAGAGGACTAGCATCCTTGCCAGACGTGGTCCAACGGGTAGTGCGAACTGCAAAACGAAAAGACGAAAGCCGTTACGAGAATCCTAGTTACGGCGGGCAGATTATAGAAATACCCCGCCGTGGGAGCAAGATGGATACTAGGATACGTTCAAATATGGAATCTAGTGTACCCTGGTGGTTTGGGTGGGCTCTGTTTATTTTTTCAATCTACCGCGCCTGCCTATTCTCGCGTCGGCCTTTGGGACTTTGGTCTTCGGTCTTGAAAGATTTGGCTCCTATCCAAGATCCAAAGACCGAAGTCCCAAGCCCAACGCCCCCTCTAATTTCTTTGGGGCGGCCCTTGGCGCGGGTCCGTAATTCGTATAGGATAGGGGCTTTCCGCAATTTAGATGTCGGTAGGTAACAGGAACTGACGATTATGAAATCGCGTCCCCGCACAAAGTTTGTGATGCAGTTGAAGTCTCGTCGTTGCCCCAAGTGCGACGCGAAGTTGAACAACCAAGTCAAGCGTTGCAAGCGCTGTCATCAGGCCCAGACGAAGCCGAAGAAGTAGCAAACCGCTAACCATCGCGGCCCAGCAACTCATCGACCGCAGTCCCTATGTTCTCTCGGGCCATGAGCGTCTCGCCGACGAGCATGGCGTCAACGCCCGCTTGCTGAAGCAACGCAACATCCGCGCGATTGCGGATTCCGCTTTCTCCGACGACGCGGCGGTCGGCGGGAATCTCTCGGCGGAGGCGGATCGTGTGCTGAAGGTCCACTTCAAACGTCCGCAGATCGCGATTGTTGATGCCAATCAGCCGTGCCCCGGCTGCCAACACGCGCGGCAAGTTGGCCGGCTCATAAAGCTCGACCAGCGGCGTAATGCCGAAGCTGACGATGCAGTCGTGCAACGAGCAAAGCTGCTCGTCATCCAGACATTCGGCAATCAGTAGCACCGCATCGGCCCCCGCCGCTCGGGCTTCGACCACTTGATACGGATCGATGATGAAATCCTTCCGCAGCACCGGCAGCCCAACCGCTGCGCGGATGGCTCGCAGGTAGTCCAGGTGGCCTTGAAAATAAAGCGCATCGGTAAGCACGCTGACGCACGCCGCACCGTGCCGTTCGTAGGTGCGGGCAATCTCGACCGGCTGAAAATCCGCGCGGATCACGCCTTTCGACGGGCTCGCCTTCTTGACCTCGGCAATCAACCGGATCGTGCCGCGACCGTCCAATGCCGCAAAGAAATCGCGAACGGGCGGGGCGGAAGATAGCGCGTCGCGCAGTTCGTCCTCCGGCACGCGAAGCTTGGCGGAGACCACTTCGCGTTTCTTATCGGCAACGATTTTGTCGAGGATGGTCGGCATGGATGTTCAATGCTTAAAATGTCTTCGCCCCGTGAAAATCATCGGGATGCCGTGGCGGTTACAGGCGGCGATTACGTCGGGATCGTTGCGGGAGCCGCCGGGCTGAACGATCGCAACGATGCCGACGGAGGCGGCCGTCTCGATGGAGTCGGGAAAGGGAAAGAAGGCGTCGGAGGCCATCACCGAACCCCGCACGCGGTCGCCGGCTTTCTCGATCGAAATCTTCACGGAATCGACGCGGCTCATCTGTCCGGCACCAGAACCGAGCAACGTGCGACCCTTGGCCAGCACGATGGCATTGGACTTCACATGGCGGACCATCGACCAAGCAAAGCGGAGATCGGCCCATTGAGCCGCACTCGGCTGCGGTTCGGTGACCACCCTCCACGCGCTCTCCAGGTCGGGCAGCACGTCGCCATCCTGCAGGAGGACGCCGCCATCCAGCGCGCGATAGGCCAGTCGCGCGGTGGGAGCGGCAATCGGGCCGACGGCCATCAGGCGCACGTTGGCCTTCCACTTGGGCACCGTGGTGAGGATCGTCAATGCCTCGGGCTCAAAGCCGGGTGCGACGATCGCCTCGACAAACAGGCCCGGCTCGGTCAGCACTTGCGCCGCAGCCGCATCGACCGTGCGATTCAATCCGATCACCGAACCGAACGCGCTGAGCGGGTCGCCGGCCATCGCCAGACGCAGGGCCTCGGCCATTGTCGATGCCTCGGCCGCGCCGCACGGGTTGTTGTGCTTAATGACCGCAGCGGCCGGTTCGCTGAAATCGCGGACCATTGCCAATGCGCTATCGAGGTCGAGTAGGTTGTTGTAGGAAAGTTCCTTGCCGTTAAGCTGCTTCGCCGTCACGATACTCGCTCCTTCGGCGTGCCCGGCCGCATAGACGGCCCCCTGCTGATGTGGGTTCTCGCCGTAGCGCAAGACTTGTTGGAGCCGATACTCCAGGTGCAATGTCGCCGGGAAGGGGCCGCTGGCGTTCGCACCGGCAAAGAAGTCGGCGATGGCGCGATCGTAGGCCGCCGTATGCGCGAATGCTTCGCCGGCCAGCTTCCGCCGCAGTTCCAAGGTGGTGCGGCCGGCGGATTTTATCTGCTGTAATATCTCGTCGTACTGCCGTACATCGGTGGCGATGGTCGTGAAGGCATGATTCTTGGCTGCCCCGCGAACCATCGTCGGCCCGCCGATATCGATCTGCTCGATGGCCTCGTCGAACGTCGCGCCCGGCTTGCGAATCGTTGCTTCAAACGGATAGAGATTGACGATTACCAGTTCGATGGTCGAGATGCCGTGCTCGGCCATCGCCTTCACGTCGTCGGGGTTGTCGTGCCGACAGAGTATTCCGCCGTGGACCTTGGGGTGGAGCGTCTTGAGCCGACCGTGCATCATCTCTGGAAAGCCGGTATAGTCTGCCACGTCGCGGACGGGGATACTTTCGGCTTCGAGATGTTGCCGCGTGCCCCCGGTGCTTAGAATTTCGACGCCGGCGGCGACGAGACCGCGCGCAAATTCGGCCAGCCCCTGCTTGTTGCTGACGCTGATTAAGGCACGTTGGATGCGAGGGGATTCCATGCGTTGGGACTCAGGTGGGTTGAAGCAAAACAGAGATTTTAACCGAATTCGCAACGAAAATCGCCCCCTCCATGCGGTGGAAGGCGGTCGAAAGGACAACCGACGGCTCTTCCCATGCGGAGTTCGTTGAAAAGCAGCGGCTGGGGCCATCGCAATCCAAAGTTCCGTTCCGGCGGAACGGACCTACTTTGCCCCCCGCCGCCGACTCGTTAGAATGTGCCCTTATGACAACACACGAAATCATCGAAGAATTGCGATGGAAGAAGTTTCCCGTCCTGGATGCCGGCTTCGTCTGCTTGGTGGACATCATGGGCGACGATCGGGCGGTCGTGCAGGCCGCCCGCGTGAGCTACGGCAAGGGGACGCGGGCCGTTTCCGACGATCGCACGCTCATCCGGTATCTGATGCGGCACCGGCATACGACGCCGATGGAAATGGTGGAGCTAAAGTTCCTCGTCCGCGTACCGATGGACTGTTGGCGGCAATGGATTCGGCATCGCACGGCCTCGGTCAACGAAACGAGTACTCGCTATTCCGAAGCGATCGACGCGGCGCAGCAAACCCCGCCATCCGCATGGCGCAAACAGGCCACGAACAACCGCCAAGGCAGCGAAGGTGCGTTTGACGACGCAACCGGCAAGGCTTTGACCGCCGAGGAAGCCGAAGTGCAGCAGCAAGTGCGAGCCGTTTACCAGAAGCGGCTCGATCGCGGCGTTGCCCGCGAACAGGCCCGCAAGGACTTACTGCTTTCCACCTATACGGAAGCCTACTGGAAGATCGATCTGCATAATTTACTCCACTTTCTGGAACTGCGGATGGACGCCCACGCGCAGTTGGAGATTCGCGAGTATGCGGAAACGATGGGCCGCCAGATCGTCGCGCCGCTGTTGCCTTTGGTGTGGGAAGCGTTTCTCGACTATCGCACGCAAGGCATGACGCTGACGCGCCTGGAGCAAGGCGTCGTCGCGCGGCTTGCGGCGGTGGGCAAGGTGCCTGCCGACGAGGCGGACTTCCTTGCTGTCGGCGATCCAACCTGGTCCGGACTGACCCGCTGCCGCGAACGCGACGAATGCCGCGAGAAACTTGTGAAGTTGGGATTGATAAAAATCTAGCGCAATGGGTGGGGCTTCGCGCTCGACGCCACCCTGCACTTTTTGGAAGAGCCAAACGAGGAAATACCATGTCGGACGATAAAACCGTGAATGAACTTTTGACCGCCAATCGTCGTTTACTGGAAAGCATTGCCGCTGGCGATTGGGCCGCGTATACGGAACTGTGCGATCCAAGCCTCACCTGCTTCGAGCCGGAAGCTCGCGGCCAGTGGGTCGAAGGGATGGATTTTCACCAGTTCTACTTCAATCTCGGCGGCGCGTCGGGGCCGGTCAATATCACAATCAGTTGCCCGCACGTTCGTTTGATGGGCGATGTGGCCGTGATCAGCTTCATTCGGCTGGTGCAGAAGCTCGACGGCAACGGCAGCCCGGTGACGGCGCGGAGCGAGGAAACGCGGGTGTGGGAACGCCGCGAAGGGCGATGGTGGCACGTCCATTTTCATCGCACGGTCGGTTAGTATCGCAGAATAAATAGCGGTCGTTCTTTCCCAACGTTCAACTTGGCGGCATTCGTTCGCCCTATTAAGGCGCAACCGAGTTAGCGGTTACCTTTGAATAGCCGTGGGTAGAGCGCAGTACAACCGATCGGTTTTAATGCGCAAGACGCTGAACCAACTTTCTCCCGATACTTACGACGCCGAAAACGCCCCGGCAGTAGCGGCGTAAAACGTCCCGCCAGTCCTGGGCCACCGCAGAATTACAGTACCACTATGCCCTATGCGCGGTGTGGCTTGACATGTCCATACTCTGCCGCGATAATGCGGCAATACTCGTCCGCATGTCTGCGGTCGAAAATCTGTTCGGCCCCTTCTAGGAGTCTGCCGTGTCGCTGCCCCAGCGCATCGAAGAATTGAACGATGCTGAGCGGAACTTGTTGATGTCAAACGTCGCTGCCGCCCGGCGATTGGTCGCCGATTTCGCTCCAGAAAACGAGTCGCGCCAGTTTGATGCGGGCATCCTTGACCGCACCTACGCGGCTTGGTTGGCCACGGGCGAAAGTGATGGCAACCGGATCAATCAGGTTATCAACGCCATCGGGTCGGCATTTGGCCAGATGCTAGTGGACACCGCAGGGTTCCGGTGGGTGGTCGCGACTGACCAATATGGGTGTGAGATGGCGATTCTAGCTTTGCCTGGCCGTGGTGACGTTTTGGTCTATCCCGCAAATCTGGTGGTCAAGCGATGGGAATCGCGCCAAACCTGTTTCTTGTTGCCTCTCTTCAAAGTCGTTACACAGCAAGTGCGGGATTTGGAAGCAAACCGGCCCGGTTCGTCGCCGCAGCTTCGCAAGAAGATGGATGAACTGGGACCGGCTCAGCGCGTTGGCAAGCGTCCGTGGTGGAAATTCTGGGCGTGAAGTGCCGAGGCGTAACAATTGCTGGGGGAATCAAAGTTGTCAGGAACCGTTTTCCTT
>JANXOJ010000165.1 GCA_025353625.1 Planctomycetota bacterium
ATGACAGTTATGCCACGGTTTCATTTGGGGTTCTGTGCAAAACAGAGAACATTGCCGTCTCGATCGCGAATGTGTGTCTCCCGATTGCCCCAAGTTTGATCGGTAGGCGGGAGTTGGCAAGTCGCGCCGCGCGATGAAAACTCAGCATGAAGCGTATCGACATCCGAAACGCATTGGAAAGCACCAGTATGCCCTGCTCGTTCTGGCTTGAACGATTCAAGATGAAGCCACACGCCATCCCGCGCTACGCCGAGATAACACGGGTCGCTCTTGGCAGGGTCTGGCCGGTAAGCGAACATCTTCTGAAAGCCCAAAACGTTGCAGTAGTAATCCTCTGCCTTGGAGCTATCAGTCACCGACAAGACGGGTATGGCGCGTTCAAGCATTTGCGTTTGTGGCGATCGATGTGAGAAAGTGGCCTAACATCCCATTGTACTTGTACAGCAAATTGACTGAAGTATTGGTACGACCCAGCAAATATGCTACGATGACGGCCGCCAGCCTAATTGCGTGTTGCACATCTGTCAACACTCCAATTCCCTTTTCACGCGCGTTTTGTCTAACATGCCTTTGGCAGACGATAGTAGTAAATAGACAGGATTTTCACATGTTATTACCGACCAGGGAACGTCGGCGTCGGGCCTAAAATTTCTACTTTGTCGTTCCGCCGATGCTTGGCTTCGTCCAGTGGAATTCACCGTGGAAAATTAAAAGTGCAACAAAATTTGACATAGCTAGGCGATGTGGGTAATATGGGCAATGTCTGTGCATTGTGCGAGCATCGTGGAATTTCCCCGGCGGCATGGTGTATCAGGTTCGCAATCGCGGTGTTGGCTGCGGAACGCTCCTTGATAAGGACTATTTTTACCGAGTGGTTCGTTGCGTGCAGGTATTTAACTTGGTGACGCGGGCCGAAGCGTGGTCTTTGTCGAGCCTGCGACGCGGGAAGTGTGAGAACCGGGCCTCTGTGATCGTTGCCGCTTGGCCCCTGCCGAGGCCCGTCAATTGGCTGGAAATTGTCGACCAACCTTAATCTGAAATCGAATTGTCGCTCTATCTATTTCTAAGTGTCGAGGCAGTTCATGACAACCTCAACCATCTTTGCGGGCACCAGCTCCAAGCAGCGCACGCTTCGCGCCAATCCCATTCAACGCTTCATGTGGATGGAAGATCGGCCGCAGAGCCCGATGACGATGCACTTCCTTCTCGAGTTGGATGGTCAAGTCCAACGGGGTGCGCTTCAGGACGCGTTGACCGAGGCCATGTCGCGCCATTGGCTGGCACAGTCGCTGTTGGAGGTGGGCAACGACGACGCAGATTTGGTGTTCCGGCATCGGCCCGATCTTCCCGCCAGGATCGACTTTGGCGCATTGGGCGAGCCGATTCGGCGGCCGGGAGGCGACTATATCGATCTCCGACGAGAGATCGGGTTGTGCCTGTGGGTGCGAGAGGATGGAGCTCGCGTTGAGTTGACGCTCCTGATCCACCACGCGGCCTTGGACGGAATCTCGGCAATGTACCTGATTTGCGATATGCTGACGATCTACGGGCGGATCGTATCCGGAGACTCGGAGTCGTACGATCTGCATCCGCTGCACGAAGATCTGCTTCAGTCGCAGCACGCATGCATGACCGGTTCGACTTTGTCTGAAGACGACTGGCGAAAGATTGCGTCGGACATACTGGGAGGGCGAAACGAGCCCTTGTGCGCGGCGGCAGATGGCGCGCCGATCGGCGCGTCCTTGCCGGATACCGTCTCATCGTTCGTGCATCGGCAGCTCGATCAGGAGGTGGTGCGACGCCTCCGCCAGAGGGCCTCGCGTAGCGGCGGCACGTTGAACGGAGCAGTTCTCGCTGCGGCGTTTGGTGCCTGCAGGAATTGGAACGAGCGGTTCCGTGTTTGGCGCCCCCAACAGAAGGTCACCATCATGATGCCAATGGCCCTGGACGTAGACAGACGCCAGGACCTTCCCGGAAGCAATCTCACCACCTACGCCTGGATCAGGCGTCGCGCCGACGAAATCGGCGCACAGGACGAACTTCTCCGCAGCATCTGCGAGCAGTTGCCGGGGATACCGCAACGGCGGACGTCCGATCCATTCCTCCTGTTGACGGCTGCCGACCGAAGCCAGATTAACTTCCTGGATGGGATGGTTCGGTTGGAACGTTGCTTGGCTACAGTCGTCGTGACGAACGTCGGCAAGATACTCGCACGGTTCACTGCCCGGTTTCCCCGCCACCACGGACGCGCCGTGTTTGGCAACCTGATCCTGCGGCAGCAGTGTGGCTCGACCCCACTGCGGCCGCTCACGCGGGCCAACTTCGCCTTCGGCGAATACGACCGCCAACTCACCTGTTGCGTCCGTTGCGATCACCGGCATTTCTCGCCGACAAGCCAGGAGGCTTTTGCGCAATTGCTGATCGACCAACTGATGGAGTTGGCGGAGATTTGAGGAAATCCGGAAAATCCACAATTGCGACCGCGTAGCGGTCACCATGCCCCCCCTCGACGGCAGCGCATTGCCGTAAGTACAATGCATGTAAGCGGCAGTGCCATTTGTGGCGGGCGGCCTTTTTCTTCATTTGAATAGTTCAAGAACCCTCTTTGAAAACGCTTGCAGAAAGTCTGAATCATGGCTTTTCCCTGGCAGGGCAAGAAGGACGTTCGCGAGTCCGGCACTCGGCCCGAATTTCCTTCGTCGCTGGATGTTGATGACCTGTCGGACTCATCCTCCGGCAGCAAGGGCGATAATCCGCTCCGCACGGCCGCGCGGGCGACGTCTGAACGGCAGTCGCCGCGCGATGCCGATGAACTACTAAGTCTGACTCAACGGCTAGAGGGCTTAGGGCAATTGCTCGATGAGGCCAAGGAACAGGTCACTTCGTACTTACTGCACCGCGAATCGCAGTCGGGCGGTGGCGACGATGTCTCCAAAACTTTGGCCCGCAAATTTGATGCCCTGGCCGAGCGGCTGGAACAAGGCGGTGGTCGCAGTCTCGATCAAAAGCTCGATGCCCTGTATGGCAAGCTCGATCAACTGGCCAGCAACGCATCGAAAGCCGCATCGAGTTCGACAGCTTCGTCGGGGAGTAGCGAGGGCGGCAGCGGCGGCAGCGTGAGTGAAGCCGCGTTGAAATCGGCCGTTCGCCCGGTTGCCGAGAAGCTCGATCAATTCGATGCCAAATTCAAGGCGATCGACGCACTGAAGGAAGCATTGGTGCCGGCGATTACCAAACTCCGCGAAAGCCATGCCGAGCAGCATAACACGCTCGGAGCCGGCGTCCGGCAGATTGGCGAGATGGTGCCGCAGTATTTCAATGCCTTGCCGCAATACTTCACCGCCATCCAGCAGCAAGTGGTCGCGGCCCAGCAACATACCGACGCCGGCTTGCGAGCGATCCTCGATATCCTTCGCCCTCCGCAACAGGAGTCGCAAGGCCCAAGTGTGGGCGGCGATTGGCAAGAGGCCCTCTTGGGCGGCGAGTTGGCCCACAATCCGGCACTCAATCGCGACAAGCAGACGTTGCTCAGCGGAGTACTTTCCGGCGATCCGGGGGCGTGCGGGCTGGTGGGCAGCCTGTTGCTCTTTCGTTCGGCGGCGGCCGACCGGATGCCGCCGCTGTTGAAGGATGTCGGCGAGGCGTTCTACCGTTGGCAGCCGCGAACGAGCAACGTGCCGAGCGAAATGGAAAAGGCCCTCGTCGAGTGGCTCAAGCGGGCATGCGATCAGGCCGGCATGGCGAACACAATCGAACTCGTCAGTCCGGGCGAGCGTTTCGATTCGTTGCGGCACAACGCCTCGCGGCCCGGCGTGGAGGTCACGCACGTGCTCGGTTGGGTCGTGCTTCGCGACAACGGAAAAGTCTACACTAAGGCCAGCGTGGCCGTGAAATAACAGGGGCACATGAATACATTCCGCTGTTCTAATTGCGGCTTCCAGATCCAACGGCCTTCTCAGCCTTTCAGTTGCCCACAATGCGGACGCCAGGCGATTGGACTGTTTCGCGTGGTATCGTTTACGCCCCCGGCGCAAGGCGGATGGCCGCAGCAACCCGGTATGCCGCCGCAACAAGGTATGCCACAACAGCCGCCGCAGTGGCCCCAGCAACCGGGCATGCCCCAACAGCCCGGTATGATGCCGCAGCAACCGGCCATGCCTCAGCAGCCGAACGCTCCCTGGCAACAGCCGAACGTGCCGATGCCGCAACCCGGCGGGTGGCCCGGGCAACAAGGTATGCCGCAGCAAGGTATGCCTCAGCAGCCGGGAATGCCACAACAGAATCCCGGCGGATGGCCGGGGCAACCGGCCGCTCCCCAGCCGCATGCGCCGCAACAACCGATGAATCCTTGGGGGCACCAAGCGGCCGCGCCGCAACAGCCGCCGGCAACTTGGCCGCAACAACCTCAACAGCCGAGTATGCCCCAACAGCCGGGCATGTGGCCGCAGCAACCGCAAATGCCGCAACCGCAACAACCGGGGGGATGGCCGCAGCAACCGGCGCAGCAATGGCCCGGCCAGCCACAAGTGGGACAACCTGGAATGGCACCGCCACCGACGATGCCACCAACTATGCCACCCGGATTTCCTCCTCGCTACGCTCAACCGCCGACGCCTGCGATGCCGCAACCGCCAGCGCCGCAACCGCCTCTGCCGCCGCCACAACAGCCCCCGGCCCCGCCGCCGGTTCGCACGCAGCCTCCTCCGGTGCAGCCGCCGCGACAACCTTCGCAAACAGCACCGCCTTCCCCTCAAGGGCAAACGCCGAACCGCATGGCCTTTCCATCGCCGCCGGGCACGGCAAAGCGGCCCGCACCGCCACAAGGCCCGTCCGAGCAGTTGCCGCCGGTCGAGGCAAAGCAGCGTCCGACGCCACCCGTCGAGAGTAAGTCCCCGCCGATTTCGTCAACTCCGCCCGCCGAGCCGCGACGTGCGCCGCAGGCTCCGTCACCCACTTCGCCCCCCTCTCCGCCCCAGCCGCGCCGCCCGGCAGCACCGGAGCAAAAACAAACGCCTCCCTCAGAGCCTCGTTCCAGCGAGCGTCCGCGCCCCGCGCCAACGCCGGCCGTTAAAGCACCAACATCAACCACCCCCACACCAACCACCCCGGCACCCAAGCCGGCTTTGCGCGCGCGCGTAGCTCGCCCCGAGAGTTTCGTCTGGTCGTACCCCCAAGAGCAGTTGCCGGAGGAACAAGCGAGTCCCTTGCGCAACGCCCCGGCAGTCGATGCGGGCGGTCGCATCTTCTTGCAATTTCAAGATCGGCTCGTCGCCTTGTTGGAAGAAGATAAAAAGCCCAAGGTCGTTTGGGAGTATGTCACCGGCAGCCGCGCCCCAGGGCCGGTGGTGCTCGGTCCGCAAGACACGCTGCGGCTGCATTGTTGCGATGGCTACCTACACGCCCTGGATGCCATCACCGGCAAGCAGATTTGGTCGCCGGCCAGCGTCGGCGAGCCGCTCGGGTATGCAGCCCCGGTCGTCGATCGCGACGGCAGCACCATCGTAAGCTCCCCGGAAAGCGGCCTCGTCCGCGTCGATCCGATGGGCCGCGTGCAAAAGCCGGGGCAGTTCTTTCGCTCGCGGCAGAAGTTCGACTCGCCGGGCGTACTCAGCGACGGCGTTCTTTATATCGGGTCGGAAGGGGGCTACCTATTCGCCATCGATCTCAGCGGCGACAAAGGCGCGAATCGTTGGAACCACGCATCCGATCAAGGCTACGTCGGCATCGTCCGTTCCGCCCCGCTGATTGCCGCCGACGGGTCCATCGTCGTTGCCTGTCAGGACGAATGTCTTTACGGCGTCGCTCCCAGCGGCACGTTGGCTTGGAAGACGCAGATGTCGGGCCAAATGCTCGGCGCACCGGTATCCGACCGCCACGGCCATCTCTACATCGGCATCAGTCAAGCCCCGCGAGGCATGGAGCCGCGCGGTTTGCTGGTCTGCATCGACGGCAACAGTCACAAAATCCGCTGGGAATATCGCACCTCGGCACCGGTCGAAGCGACGCCCGTTATCGGCGAAGACGACATCATATACTTTGGCGACAATTCCGGCGCGATCCACGCCATCAACTTCCACGGCAAGGCCCAGTGGACGGCCGACGTCGGCTCGCCAGTTCGATCCGCAGGCACGATTCTCGCGCCGCAGCGACTCGCGTTCGGGCTGGACGATGAATCGCTCGTGGTCCTCGAATGTTCCTCCGCCGGATTGGCTGTCGAAGGCTGGCCCAAGGTTGGGCGGACGCTGGGGCAGAACGGGTTTGCTTGAGAAGGCAAATAACCACGAATAAAGCAAAACAAACAGCCCCAATTCGTCGGTTTCGTGGTTTCCCTTTGTGTTTCATTTGCATTTCTGTAACTATTTCGCGGAATGAAGTAGCAAGTGTCTGAGGTGGACCCCGTTCTTTGTACCAGAGAACGGCACGTTCGCCCTGGCACTGGCCGGCCTGTCCGTCGTGCTCCAGCGCCGCAGCGCGGTGAAATGAAGTAATGCACCCGGCAAAGTCGCTGTAAATTGCCGGGATTCGGCCAATGGGCGGCGCAGACGGGCGAATCGACAAATCCGTTACGTTCCGGCAAGTTACACGCCGATGTAGTCTGATAATGGCGGGCTTTATCGGCATAAATCGGACGCGGGCGGCGATGCGGGGCGGATGGCTTTCCGTGGCGATCGCGCTGGGCGCAATCTGCGGGTGCCATCAGGACGGGCAGGCCCCGTTGGCCCGGCCGGCCTTTTCCGATCCGGCCGCCACGACGGCGAATTGGAACGCGCCGGCCCTGGAGGCCAACATGGCCGAAGTCGCTCCTGTCACCGTGCCCACGTTGCCGCCGTCCTCAGCGCCGCCCGTGTGGTGGCCGCTGTCGCTGGACCAGGCGGTGGGCATCGCCATCGAACACAGCGACGTGGTGCGGGTGCTCGATGGCAGCGAAGTCCGCAGTGCCTATGCCAGCAGCTACGACCCGGCCATTGCCGACCAGAATACGCGCGAGGCCCTGGCCGCTTTCGACACTAGCTTCGCTGCCGGCATGTACTGGAACCGCATCAATCCGCCGCCCAATGCAATCGTCGAACCGGGGTTGGCCAATCCGGGCCGTTACGACGCCGGCGGGCTGACGGCGGGCTTCACCAAGTCGTGGCTGACGGGGGCGCAAACGCGGATCGCCTACAATCCGCCCACGGGCTATCTGTACTTCCCCAATGGCTCATCGAGCTTCAACCCCACGCAATCGGCGAACGTCGAGCTTTCCGTGCGGCAGCCGCTTCTCCGCGGTGCGGGGGCCGAATATAACCGCGCTCCCATCACCATCGCGCAGATCCGCACGAACCAGTCAGCCTGGGACTTCAAGCAAGCGACAATGGACTTCGTCCGCAGCGTCGAGCAGGCGTATTGGGAGTTGAACGCGGCGCAGATCGCCCTCCGCGGCGTCGAGGAACAACTGCCTCTGATCGAGGAAGTGGTCCGCATCGAGGAGGCCAGCCTGACGGCGAAGCGGGCCATTCCCGCCGACGTGGCCAAGGCCCGTGTGCAGATGCACGCCTTCCGCAAACGGCGGCTGGGCATGCTGGCCACGATCGCGGAGAAGGAGAACCAGCTTCGCCGCTTGCTGGGGATCGACCCCAACCAGGGCGGCCGGATCGTGCCGGTCACGGAGCCCTGTCGAGCGCCGTTCGTCATTAACGCCCAGGCCACGCTGGCGAGGGCTGTCGATCATCGGCCGGACCTGCTGCGCCAACGGCTGGGGGTGCGGATCCGCGAGTTGGAACTGGTGATGGCCCGCAACTCGCTCCTGCCGCAGCTCGACGCGCAGGCGCTGTATCGCATGAACGGCGTCAGCGACCAGTTGGGCGACGCGCTTTCCATGATGGCCGCCAACCAATACGGCGACTGGCAGTTTGGGGCCACCTTCTCCATGCCCTTGGGGCGAAACGCCGGCCAGGCGAACGTGCGGGCGGCCGAGCTGCAGCGGGAAAAGGACTACGCTTTGCTGCAACAGAACGTGCAGGGCGTGGCCTACCAACTGGCGAACATCATCCAGCTGGTGGAATCGCTGCATGCGCAGTATACGGAGGCGGAAAGCCAGGCGCGGCAGTGCCAGGAATGGCTTCGCGGGGCGCGGGTGCGTTACCAGATTCCCATGCCCGGCGGCGAAGGCGGCAACTGGCTGCTGCAGGCCCTCGACGATTACCTGTTTGCGATGCGGGCCACGGCCGAGGCCACGGCGGAGTCCGGCGAACTGTTGGCCCGCTACAACACGCAGCTCGTTCTGCTGGAAGAGGCGATGGGCACGCTCCTGGAGGAAACCGGCGTTCATCTCTCGGACGATCCCACCCAGAAGATCCGCGTGGGGTTCCTACCACCAGAATTCCGTGCGCAGGAATTGCATCGTGTGCGCGGCCAGGATGGCGGCCAGGGAGCGGTCCCCGCAGTAGATGCGGGCGTAGCCGGTCATGCCGGGCAGTAGGCGGGCCGCATCGTCGCCTTCCACGCGGCAATAGGCGATCATCGTGGATTGGCTGCGCCCCTCGACGGCCGCCGCGCTGGACGACTTCCGCTCCACGCGGCCGCGAAAGGACGTGAACGGCAGGGCGCGCGCCTTCAGCGCGATGCTCTGGCCGGGCTGGACGTGCGACTCGTCCTCTTCCGCCAGGGCGACTTCAATCTCCGGGGCGGAGACGTCCTCGACGACGCAGATCACGGCCCCTTTCTCGAAGTACTGGCCTTTCTTTTCCAGCATCCGCGCGGTGGTGATCAGACCGGCCGCCGGGCTGCGGAGGAGCGTGCGTTCCTGCACGACGTCCAAGTAGCGGAGTTCTTCCTGGAGGCGAGCCAGCCGGGCCCGCTCGGCCTCGATCTCCTCCGGCCGCGTGCCGGCCTGCATGAGGGACAGCGCGGCGCGGACGTCGGCCAGTTCCTTCTCGCGCCGCGCCAACTCGGCCTCGGTTTCCAACGTGCCGGCTGCCTCGCGGGACCGTTTCTGCGAGAAAGCCTGACGCCATTGCGACTCGGCAATTTGCAACCGCTTCTTCTCGGCCAAGTATTGGTCTTCCGACATGGCCTGCAGGCCGAAGAGCTTCTGGGCTGCGGCGGATGCCTGCTTGCGGTAATCGAGTTCCATGCTCGACTGGGCGATAAGTTGATCCAGCCGCGACAGGTCTTCCTGATAGGCCTGCCGCGAGCGGGCCAGATCCTGCCGAGCCAGGTCGCGCCAGGCGACGGCCCGCTCGACCCGCTGCCGCTGCTCGGCGAGCTCTTCGCGGCGCGGCCCGGCTTCCAACCGCTGCACGTTGGCCGTGCATTCGCGGACTTCGGCCCGCTTCTTGGTGATGTTGCTTTCCAGGTCGGGAACGTGCAGCCGTCCCACCACGGAACCGACGGCCACCGGGCTGCCCTCTTGTACCTCGACGGTTTGCAGGAAGCCCGTCTCCGGGGAGCGGATTTCCATGCGGGCCTGGGGACGCACCAGGAACGAGCCGCCCACGCGGTCGTTGGCATGTCCTAGGAAGAGCGAGGCGGGGACCAAGCCCACTGCCGCCAGCCAGAAAACCGTACGCTTATGCCGTTTGCCGATCATTTTATGTACCTCTCCAGAAGTGAAACCGCGGAACAATCCGCGCGATATGAGTACGAAAAGCAACAGGGAAATTGTCAAACTCAGCGGCCCGAACGGCGCACTGCGGAAACGGGCCAGCCCAAGGAACAACAACAGCAGGAACCCCAGTGTGAAAGTCCAGCTTGCCGCGCCGTAGCAGGCGATCAACCGGCCGCGCGGTTCCGGCGCGGGGCGATTTGCGCCCCACAACGCCCAGCGAATCCAACCCAGCCAGGCCGCTTGCCCGCGGCGCCGCAGGTTGTGCATCTCCAGCCAGTCGCCCAGAAGGTAATATCCATCGAGCTTCATGAGCGGGTTGAGGTTGAGGAGCGTGCGGGCCCCACATACCGAGATGACGACCCACGCTAGGTAATTCAGCAGACCGTCCTGCACGCTGACGCGCCACAGGAAGACTGCCGCCGCCCAGACGCAGAGGTCGATGTAGATGCCGGCGAACCCCACCCACAGACGCTGCGACTTCTTGGGAAAGAGCCAGGCATCGGAGACGTTGCAGTAGAAGGCGGGCGTGAAGAAGATCAGAAGGAAGCCGATCTCGTGGACTTCCCCGCCGTAGTGCTTGCACGTAAGGCCGTGGGCGCATTCGTGGCAGGTCGTGAGCACGACAATGGCAGCCCACACCGCCAGCGCGGTCTGCCAGGTGAGCGTGTTGGGGAACTTGCTGATGAGCTCCAGCCGGTGCGCCCACACCGTCAGCAGTGCCAGCAGGATCCAGACCGCCGAACCGAGGAAGAACGACCGGCTCCAGAACCAGCGAATGCGGGGCTCGATACGGTCGAAAAGCCGGTTAGGATCGAAGAAGCTATAGCGAATGTAGAACAGGTTATCCGGCCAGGTCCAGCGCCGCCGCGATGGGCTGCCGGGTTGCGGCGCGCGCGGATCGGCCTTGCTAGCGGTCTGGGCATCCGGCTCCAGCAGACCTCGTTTGTGTGCCAAAGCCAGGAATTCCTGCAAGTCGTCGTCGGTGAGCGGCTCGCCGAAGCGGTCCTCGAAGCTGCGGCAGACTTCGGCGACCGCGCTGGTGCCGTCAAGTTGGCTAAAGAGGAAGGCTTCCTGCTCGCCTACGGTGAAGAACTTGCCGTCGGCCGGGTTCTTGACCACGTAGCGGCCCGCCTCGCCCAGCGGGCGCACGATCACGTCGCTGCGGACGCGGGGCGGCGGCGATCGACGCGCCGGCTCGGCGTGGGCTGGGCAATTCAGAAGGAGTTCAGGCATGATCGGCTGGGCTGCGGAACAGGATCGCCCGGCTTTCCTCCTCGGTGAGTAGATAGGCGAAGAAGGGCTGATGGAGTTCCAAGCAACGGGCAGCGCGGTGGTTTCCGTCGATGAGGACGTGGCCTTTATAGACTTGGCCGTCGGCGTCGGCGTATTCCACGTGGGCGATGATGCCCGGCCGGGAGCAATCGACCGTGGCGACGTGCTTGCGGTTGATCTCCGCCCGCTCGTCGAGGCTCATACGAATACTGGCCTCCTCGAGTTCAACGGGTTCGCGACCGTCGAGGACGAGGCGGTTTGCGTGGTCCACGTCGAAAATGAACATCTCGTGGAGATACCAGAAGGTCTCGCCCGGAAACTTGGGGCGCGATGCGCGGGACGGCTTGGGCTTGGTGGTCGCCGGCATGGCACGTAGATCCACGAGGTGTTAGGAGAAAGAAAGGGACTGACGATGCGCGGAGGAAAATTGCACATCGCCAGTCCTTGATACACGAAAACTGCGAGGTGGCTCTGCTTAGCAGTTCCCGCCCTTATGGCTGCCCTTGGCACTGCCCTTCACGCTGCCTTTATGGCTGCCTTTGGCACTACCCTTCACGCTGCCCTTATGGCTGCCTTTGGCACTGCCCTTCTGCGTGCCCTTGCAAACGCAGATGATCTTGCAGGGGGCGATGCGGTCTTCGAGCTTCTCAATCTGGAAACGCTTCACGGTGTAACTCCTAGAGTTAAGGATACTAATATCGGAACCTGGAACTCGGACGTGCGACGTTGCACGACCCGCGCTCATCGCCTGATTGCAGGCGAACGATTCGGATAGGTTGCAAGGCCCGTGCCAGAGTTCCACGGATTGAACGGTTTCAATACTTGGCCCGCGAAAACGGGGTGATGGTGACGTCTGTTCCGAGAAAGACACGCGAAAGACATGTTTTTGAGAGGATTCGGCTGGCTCGGCGGCTGAGCGGGCCGTATTCCGGGTTGGTCGAACGGCCGAGCCGCGTTGCCTTTTCGCGTCGAAGGCAACACTCGGTGTTGTCAAAAACGAACACTTTTCGTCTGGCGGAAGTTGTATGCCGATACGGGGGAGATCGGGGCCTGGGCATCCCTGTCACTCGCGCCGGCTTGATTTCCTCTTCTCAAGGTGGGCTGGACACGAACTGGCAACACCCGTTCGTTTTGGGTTCAGCAGCGTGCAGTTGGCCCAGAAAACACCTATCGGACGCCGCGCATGCCAAGAAAACGTTTTTCGGCAAT
>JANXOJ010000185.1 GCA_025353625.1 Planctomycetota bacterium
CAAGAATTTTCCACAGCGTGCTCAATGCTGCTGTGCATCGACGCGCGTGCCGTCGGCGAGCGAGCTTTCTGGGGCGAGGACGACCTGCTCGCCGTCGGCGATTCCCTCGGTGATTTCGGCCTGCTCGTCGTTCATCAGGCCGACTTTTACGGTTTGAAGTTGAGCCTTGCCGCCGCGAACGGCAAAGAGTTGCCAAGCCCCATCGGCGGCGCGGAAGAGGGCGGAACGCGGGATCAAGATCGCTTGCGACTTGTCGGCGGTGAAAATCCGAACGCGGACGCGATAGCCGACACCCAAGCCCCGCTCGGCCAACAAACGTTGCAGATCGTCCTTGCTATCGAACTGGATAATCACCTTCACGCGCTGCTGCTCGACGCCGAGCGAACTGACCTTGGTAAATCCGGCCGGATAGATTCGGGCAACCTTGCCGCGAACCGAGGGCTGCCCGATGGCGGGACCATAGATTTCGACCGCGTTGCCCACCTTGGCGGAAACGACGTCCAGCGAGAGGACGTCGGCTTCGACTTCCATTTCGTCGGGCTGGCCGATTTCCAGGAGTTTGGTTCCCGCCGCAAGATAGCCTTCGTTGCTGGTGAAGCGTTCCAGGACCACGCCGTCCACCTTGCTGCGCATGGTGCCGCGCTCGCGATCCTGTTTGACCTGTGAAAGGCGGGCCTCGGCCTCGGCTTTCTGCTTGACGAGGACTTCGCCGGTCAGTGTCTTGCGCTGGATGTATTGTCGGACCATCGTAGGCATGAGGTCGGTCGCGGCCGCCATCGCCAACATGCCGGCGTGGATCAGCTTGTCCTGGCGGAAATCGACGTCGCTTTGCACCTTCTGCAACTGGCTCCGTTCCAGGTCGTCGCGGCTTTGAGCACCGGTGACCGAAAGCTTTTGCATGCGTTCGAGATCGTGGACTGCATAATCGACCTTCGCCTGGCCGGCGGTCATCCGCTCGACCGAGGCTTGGACCGCAGCAGCCGTCGATTTAACGAACTGCAACGCTTGGTTGAAGGCCGTTTCCTCGACCGTCACGTCGGCGTTCTCGCGCATGCTGGCATCGATCCGTTGCACGGCTGCCGTCGCCTGCTCGACCGAGAGCTTCATATCCTCCGGCACGATCCAGGCAACTTCCTGGTCCTTCTTGACCGGCTTGCCCTCCTTCAATTCGATGGGCCGGATGCGCGCGGCGAAGGGCATTGTAATCAAGTAGGTTTCCGGCAAGCGGGTCTTCGCCTGCTCATCGACGAATTCGCGAATCGACCCCTTTTGGGCCTTCGCCGCCGCAACGGGGATGCCGCGCGAGAATCCGCCGGATAGCGCGTGGAACAGCAGTGCAACGACTGCTAGGATAGCGATAACGAGAAAGGGTTTGGTTTTCATTTGTGTTATTCTTTCGTTTTCAGGGCATCCAACCAATCCATCTTGGTGACTTGTTGCTGCACGACAATATGCGTTATCAGCCCGAAGCCGATGGCAAAGCTCATCGTTTTGATCCATAGACTCATGGAGGGCACTAACGGCAAGCGGAAGAGGTCGCTCGCATAGGCTCCGGCGATCAGCGTAGTCAGACCGTAGCCCATCGGCATGCCGAGCAAGGCCCCCAGGAATGTTGTAATCAGGCTTTCGCGGAGGAGCAAGCGGCCGACCTCCCAAGGGCTATATCCCAGCACGCGGAGCGTGGCCAGTTCGCGTTGCCGCTCGGCGAGGCTCACCAGCGAGGCGTTCAATATACTGCCGAAAAAAACGATGCCCGTGAAGAGCACGAACAGATTGATGATAACCGATTGGTTTTTGATGATCGTATCCTCCAGCGTGGCGATCATGTCGGCGCGGGCGGTCACCGATTGCAGGGCTGGCAGTTGTTTTAATTCCCGCTGCAAGGCGTCGCGATGGCGCGGGTCGTGGTCCGTGGCAAGTTGCACGCCGCTCATGGCCACTTCCTCGCCGATGAAATGGCTCAAGTAACCGATGTCCGCATAGACGTACATGCCGAGATAGCCATCGGTAATCGCCTCGACCGGCACATACTGAATCCGTCGCTCGCCTTTAATCGGCTCGACCCCAACGCGGTCGCCGAGCGACACCTGCAAAGCCTCGGCCATACGGCGGCTCATCGCTAGCCCGTGCGGCGGAATGCGGATCGGCTGAGCCTCCAAATCGCGGGGCACGGTCAATCGGGGATGGGCGACCAGGCCGGTGATGGCCCCTTTCTTTTCGCGCGAGCCGTGGATGAATTTGCACGCGACGTTGAGCGTCGGCTCGGCGTAGTCGACGCCCGGCAGCTTCGCGGATTCGCGCAGGGCGTCCTCTCCGCGCTCGTCCTTAAAGGAGAGATCGACGTCGTTGCGCATGATCTTGCGGAACTGGAAATCGATCATATACTTCATGGCCAACTGCATCATGAAGCCATTCACCATGACGCTGGTGCCCATCGCGGCGGCAAAGATGGAAGCCAGCGTACGCAGCTTGGCGCGAAGCAGGTTCCGCAAAACCATCCGCCAGGAGGAGCCGAGCGACCGCCAGAACCAGCCGAGCTTTTCGAGCAGCACGCCACCGCCGCGGCGCGGCGCGGCGGCTCGCATCGCTTCCGCCGGATTGAGCCGCAAAACGGAGCGGCTGCCGTTGAGGCTACCGATCGTTGCGCAGCCGATGCTCACGAGCGTGCCGATGGCATAAAGATCCCACCGCAGATGGCTTTCCAACGAGGGGAACTGAAAGAACGTGCGATACATGGCCGTCATCGCCGTGGCCATCCAATAGCCGGCAAAACAGCCGACGAGTGCCCCCGAGATGCCGATCCCCAAGCCGAATTTGAGGAAGTGCCACGAGACCTGCACGTCGGAATAGCCCAGGGCTTTGAACGTGCCAATGACCATCCGCTGCTGCTGGGCGAGGCGGCTCAAAAGCACGTTGAGTACGAGTGCCGCCACGCCCAGGAACATGCAGGGCGAAATCACGGCAAAGCTCCGCACGCCCTTAATCTCTTGGCTGAGAAACTTATTCGACATCTGGTCTTCCAACGGCGTCGTGGTGAAGACGCCGTAAGGCTCCAGCATCGCTTCGGCACGCCGCAGCACCGCACGCGGGCTGCCTCCGGCCGCCGCGCTCAGTCTGCCAAGCACTTGATTGGCCGATCCCTTGAAATCGAACGTCTCCTCGGCAAAACTCTGCTTGATATAAAAGACGCCGAAGCGTTTGGGGTCGGGCGTGATCGATCCCGCCCCAAGCAGATAGACGAACTCGCTGCTGATGGCCGTGCCGACAACGAATAACTCCTGCTGCTGGTTGTTCATGAGCAGCCGAATCCAGTGGCCCGGACGGATGCGATGGTATTGGGCGAACGCCTCGTTGACAATCACTTCGTTCTGACGGCGATCGGTGAAGTAGCTCCCCTGCCGGATCAGCAAGTCGTTGATCATCGACTGGCGACGGTCGGGGACGGAAAGAACCTGGCCGTTGAGCGGTTCCGTGACACCGTCGAGATCGACGGTCACGATCTGTTGGACCCGCGAACGGATTTCAGCCACTTCCGGCATCGCCGACAATGCGGCAAGTTCCGAGACCGGCACTTTCTTCAGTTCGATGGAGAAGTCGGCCATCCGGCATTGGGCATAGTAGAGTTGTTTGGCCTCGGAAAGGTTCATGAAAGCCGACGCCAACGTAACGAGGCACGCCACGCCCACCGCGATGATGCCGGTCACCGCCAGCAACATCCCCAAATGGCCGCGAACCTCGCGCAGCAGCTTGCGATCCAAAACCTTCACCAGTCGATCTCCTCGGGTGGGACGGGCTGGGGATTGGCATGGGCCTCGACGATTTGGCCGCTGCGCATGCGGATCACGCGGTCGGCAACCGGTGCAATGGCCGCATTGTGCGTAATCAAGACCACCGTCTTGCCGAGTTGACGGTTCAAATCGACGAGCGTTCGTAGCACGAGCTTGCCGGTGGCGAAGTCCAAGGCCCCCGTCGGCTCATCGCAGAGGAGCAGTGCCGGATTTTTGGCAACCGCACGCGCGATGGCCACGCGCTGTTGCTCGCCGCCGGAAAGCTGGGAAGGGAAGTGGCCCTTCCGTTCTTCGAGTCCCACGAGCTTGAGGGCATCGTCGATATTCATCGGGTCGCGGCTCAATTCGGTGGCCACCATCACATTTTCGGCGGCGGTTAAATTTGGCACGAGGTTGTAGAACTGAAAGACGAATCCGACCGTGTCGCGACGGTAGCGAGTCAGTTCGGTGGAATTGAAGCGGGTAATTTCGCGGTCGCCAAACCATACCCGCCCGCTGGTCACCGTATCGAGACCGCCGATGAGGTTCAAGATGGTCGTCTTGCCGGAGCCGCTAGGCCCCACCATTACGATCAGTTCACCGCGGCGAATATCGAGGCTGACATCGCGGAGTGCTTCAACGACGACCTCGCCCATCTCGAAGGTCTTGCGGACGCTCTCAAGGCGCAGGAGGTTTCCGTTGGGCGAATTGTCGGTGGAAGTGACCATTTATTTCGACCATCGTTGGGGGAATCAAAGCGGGGGGGGCGGCGTCGAGCGGCAAAGCCCCGCCGCAGTACATAGTCACGGTACAAAGTCACGGTACATACTCACAGTGCGTAGTCACTCTAGCATCCCACGCGGCAAAGATCAACTTGACGCACTGATCTCGCGGAGCCCGACGAATATCCTAACCCAGCCGCAACCCCTTCGGTAGCGATTCCCCAAAAACTAGCCCTTGCTCGTTCTGGTCGAGGTTGCCGCCGTTGCGGACTAATTCAACGAAGTGGTTCGGGGCATTCTCGCGCGTGAGGTAGGCGGTCGCCGCATCGCGCTGCTTCGGCGATAGATCGCGATAGCGGTCGTCGGTTCGCCGAGCAAGCTGCATCGCAGCCAGCGGACCGGCCGGCTCGCCGCCGTACGCATCGATTAGCCGCTTCAGCCACTCGCCGGCGGCCTCGGGCGGTACGACGGCATTCAAGGGCCCGTAAAGCGGCGTTCGCGCGCCGAGTCGGCCGAGGGCCCACACGATGGCCGGTCGCACGGTTTCCATTTTTCGCTTGGGCAAGAGGTCGAGCAGGATATTGCCCAGTTCGATCTTGAGCGATATCGGCAGCAATTCCAGCGAGCCGAGTAGCCGCCAGATTTCGGCCGTCTCGTTGGGCTGAAAACCGAAGTCGCCGCCGCGTCCCGTGCCGCCGACGACGAGCCGATGCAGTCCGCGAATCGGACCCAAGAGCGGTTCTGCCAATGCTTGCTGCTGCCCGGCCAAAAGTCCGCCTCCGATCCGTCGCCAGAGAATCCAGGCTTCCAATCGCGACGCGGCCGAGGAATGAACGAGCTTGCCCTGCACGATCCGCCACGTTTCGGCGACGCGCCAATCATCGACTGCAAGCCCATAGCCGGGCCGCAGACCAAATCCCAACAGATTGAGCCAGCGCGCTTCGTGGACCGCGCTCTTGCGGCGGCCCGTCTCGCCATCTGCCAGAACTTCCCAGATGCGGCGGCAGAGCGACGTCGGCCAGGCGTTCCGGTTCATGCTCGTCGAGGCGGCAAGTCGCTTTGCCAGGCCCTCCGGTTTTTCGTTTCCGTCCGGGCCAAAGACTTGCTCAATTGCCGTGCGACATTCCTGCCAAGTCGCTTCGTCGATGAAGCCTTCGCTCTCGGCGGCCGATTCATGCGCGGCGATATCGGTCTGCGTGGCCGAGCGAACGTCAAACTGCAATCGCCAACTTCGCTTTCCATCGATCTCGCTGCACCACAGGTCGAGCGTGCCGATTTCGGTAAGTCGAGCGTGCAGGTTGACGGCGACGGTTTCGCTTTCACCCTTCTTGCGCGTGCGCAGGACGGTGCGGATTGGCGGCAGCGGCGTCATCTGATCCCGATCGAAGGCAATCAACTCGCCCGGTCGATCGGTAAGCCGCGTGCTGGAAATATAGAGCGGAAACTCGACCGGCTCGGAGACGAGCAGATCGAAGCGACGTTCGCTAAGGTTGACATCGTGGCCCGGTTCGACGCCGGCGGGGACGATGCAGAGAATCGTGGTTGGAGGTTGGTCGTTCGTGGCCGGTGGGGACGAGGAAGCTTCCGGCTCCTCACCACCCACGAGCCGCCGACCACGAACCACTTCTTCACCACCCATTTCTTCCCCGCCCACTCCTACGTAGTACGTTCGCGCTAGTCCCGCCGCGATTCTCACGCCGAGTCCGCGACGGACCATGCCGTAATAAGCGGCACCGTGGGCGACGGCCAGATCGAGCCGCACGTTGTCGAGAACGATCGGTTCCCAACCACCGAACATGTTTTTGATCGCGTCGATCATCCGCTGCTTTAGCACGGGCGACTCGAAGAGGCCGCCATTGAACAGCACGATATCGGGCCGCGCGGGGTCTCGACCGGCAGGCAACTCGACATCGTCCATCGCCACATGCCGATGCGCGGCTAGGAACGCGGCAAGGTAGCGCGTGACCGCCGGATCGGGCGCGAAGGGAAGGCCGAATTCTTGAAAGCCGGAACTGCGGCGGCTGGGCTTTGCATCGAGGGCAACGAGCGGGAAGAAACCTTCGACGAGCAACGCGTGGACTTCGCTTTGCAGGACTTCGACTTGCTTCGCCCCGCCGATGAGCCGCGAGCCCGCCGAAGGGAGGCTGAGCATAAGCCGCTCGGGGGCCGCTGGGCCAAGCAGGGTTTCCTTAAGTTGTCGGCTCCGCTGAACGATCGTGGCCCATTGGCGCGGTTCGAGCTTGTCGGCACCCAGCCGCCCTTCCAAATGATGGGCCATTGCCAGGTCGAGATTGTCGCCGCCGAGAATGAGGTGATCGCCCACGGCGACGCGATGGAACTGCACTTTGCCCCCTTCGCCGCGACGAACGCGGATGAGCGTGAAGTCCGAAGTGCCGCCGCCGATATCGCAGACCAAAATCTTCTGGCCCGGCTTGACGAGTTGCTCCCAGTCGTGGCGATGGGCGTCGATCCAGGCGTAGAAAGCGGCCTGCGGTTCTTCGATCAACATCACGCGCGGCAGCCCGGCTCGTGCGGCCGCCTTCACCGTTAGTTCGCGCGCCACTTCATCGAACGAAGCGGGCAGCGTCAGCACGAAATCTTGCTCGGCCAGCGGATATTGCCGAAAGCGATCGTCCCAGGCGGCGCGGACGTGGGCCAAATAGCGCGTACTGACTTCGACCGGCGAGAGACGCTCGACGTCGGCCGCCCCGTGCCACGGCAGAAGGTCCGCCGTCCGATCCACGCCCGCATGACAGAGCCAAGACTTGGCCGAACCGATCAAGCGGCCGGGAACTTCCGCACCGTGGTCTCGGGCAAAGAAGCCGACGACGTGCGACGGCTCTTCAATTGTTGCATTCCAAGGCAGCCGCACCGCCGCCGACGGCAATTCGCCCGGTGCCGGTTGATAGTGGAAGGAAGGGAGCGTCTCGCGGGCTTCAACCTGGCCGGCGGCGACCAATTGCGGCACGGAAAAAACGCGGACTTGCCACGGCTCTTCGCTCGTATCGACATACATCACCGCCGAATTGGTCGTGCCCAGATCGAAGCCGACGACGTAGCGGCTGGGGGTGGTTTCGGTTGCTTGGGTAACAGACATTAGGTCATCTTATCAGTAGATACTTTCCGCCGAAAGGGTCTTTGATGCGAAGGCGTCCTTACGAATTCCGCGACGCGTGGAAACTCGATCGATTGCATTGTGGCCAGATCGACGGGCAAGATGGCAAGCCATCGCACTCCAACCGGCTACCGCCAGCCCTCGCGGCAAATTCCAACCGCTTTTCCGTTAAATTACGACTTTGTTGGCGAATCAGCGGAATCTTGGACAAAAATGGCCGATGTATCTATTGACGAATCGCCGTACAACGAAACACGACGTTGGCGAGGAGAGTGTCGAGGCCGCTGTAGTTTTGCACGCACGAGTAAGCACGCCAGCTTTATGGCATTTCTTCTTAAAGATTCTCGCTTGCGTGGCTGCGGAAACGGGTGAAGCGTAGTAGGTAACGTCTCCATCCAGGCATCCCATTCTCTGCATGTGAACGGAGTCCCGCACGCCTTCACGTCGGGTGTGTGTCCACGGGAAAACCGTCCGGCCCTTCGCGAGGCTCGCCCCGCGAAGGGCCTTTTTTTTTTGCGCGCTCGAACCGGCTTGGCCGCAGTGGAAGAGGGCCAGACGCATCGCGATGGTCGTGCTCCGGACGGACGCGTTCGATAATCT
>JANXOJ010000006.1 GCA_025353625.1 Planctomycetota bacterium
TCAACTCTTGGGGCAACGTCGATGGGGCTTTCGGGGGTGGCTCGTCCAGCAATAACTCAATGCCCGGCGGTGCCGCGTTGGCAATCGCCGCCCAGAGAATCACGGTAATGAACGTCGCTAGCCTCATTCGTCGTCCTTGTCCGATTGCCACACAATCTTGCCGTTGATGTTGATGACGCGGGAAATTTCCGCAGGCTGTATCTTGGCCGTAGAAATCGCGTTAGTGAGTGAACCGATTCCGTTGACCATAGACCGCCATTCGCCGTTTGGCCCGTCC
This sequence comes from Planctomycetota bacterium, assembly GCA_025353625.1. GTDB lineage: Bacteria > Planctomycetota > Planctomycetia > Pirellulales > Thermoguttaceae > JANXQG01. The sequence goes on from JANXOJ010000006.1 coordinate 278, forward strand.
CATACGTCGATCCGATAGCCAACTGCTTGCTGCATCGCCGGAGCATCCATTGCTCAAGCTGGGGGCTACTTGGGGATGATTGCGATAATCGCCTTGATATCGTTGATAATCGCCTCGCCCTCGCTGATGATAGCCGGAAGGTGATCGGTAATCCACTTGAGCCGGTGGCCGTCAAAGACCAGCTCCAGCTCGCCCGGCGAAACTCCGGCAAGGCTCGTTTTCACCGCGTCGAATCCGCCGGCGTCGAAAATGAGATCGATAACGGCCGGGGCTTCTTTAATCACTGCGGCTTTGATCGCGGCGCGGTCATGGATATCGGGCAACGGCCCAGATGCTTCCATAATGGCTACGAAATCGGCTATCAGATTGGCGGGCGACATGGCTTTGGTCCTTGGGGTGGGTTTGCCCCTGACCCCCATGGGGCCAGGATGGCGTTTCGTGCGCGGTTCAACCTTGTTCCCGGCTCCGGGATTATGGTTGCTACGTTAATTCCGCGAGTTATCTGCCTAGATAAGAGCGATTAGCCGCACTCGCTTCGATTTGTGCAAGCCCAATATGCCAACAACCGACGTAACTCGTTACGTCGCCTTGCTTTTCTTAGTTCCCTCTTCCATCAATGGAGTCTGCATAATCTTGATGAGGCCCCAGTATTGCCACCTTCGGGCACGAACGGTTGTGACGCTCGCGTCAGCCATTTTTGCGACGGTCTGGATATCGCGCCCGGCCAATAGCAGTTCTTTTATTCTCGCTTCCGTGGTTGCGGTTATTTTTGGCATTTTATTTTCTCAATGAGTTGCGGATAAAGACTTGAAGTGCCTCTTCGATCCTGATGGCTTCAGCTACTCCAATTCCCGGAATATCGACAAACCACAATTTTCCTTCGCGGTCAAATAAATCCTGTAGGTCGCCAACGATGAGAATTCCGCTCG
>JANXOJ010000219.1 GCA_025353625.1 Planctomycetota bacterium
TCATAGGGTACGATTCGTCGCTTCATAAAACGGCCTGCAAGATATTCTCAATGGCCTAGAAAATGCGAGCCCCGCGGCCGCACCGACCGACCATCGCTCGACTCGGCCCGGCGATCGTCACCCCGCCACCTTCCGCCGCACCGCTTTCACAACGCTCGGCGGCAAGAACTTGGCCAGTTCATCTTCCGAGGCCAACGCGGCGATCTGCTTGATGAGCGAACTGGAAACGTGCGCCAACTCGCCGTCGGCAAGCATAAAAAGCGTCTCAATGTCCGGGGCCAAGCGGCGATTGGCCATCATCATCGTCAACTCCCCAGCAATGTCGGTGATCGGACGCACGCCGCGAACCATCACGCGGGCGTGGGTCTTTCGCACGAAATCGACCGCTAGCCCCTGGAAGGTATCGATGTCGATATTTTCCACGTGCGCGGTTGCTTCGCGGATCAAGGCAACGCGCTCGTCGGGGGCGAACATTCCTTGTTTCTCGATGTTTATGCCGACGCCGATGATGAGTCGGTCAAAGAGTCGGCTTGCCCGCTCGATCACGTTCAGGTGGCCCAGCGTGATGGGGTCGAACGAGCCGGGATAGACGGCGATGCGCGGTGAGAGGTTGGGCATATCTAGTTTTTCTTTTGTTTCTAACCACACTCACGTCAACGCCTCGATCAGCCGCTCGATATCGGTCGCATCATTATACGCATGCGCGCTGATGCGCAGCTTGCCCGCGCGGCAACTCAGCACAACCTTCCGTTCGAGGCACTGCCGTCGCAAGGCGTCCGGGTCGCGGCCCGGCAGGCGGAAAGTAACGATGCCGCTACCTCGATCGGCCGAGCGAAAGCTATCAACGATCGCCCCCGACTCGCGCAAGCGGCGGCAGGCCAGGTCGGTAACTTCGAGCACGCGGTCGCGGATTGCCACTTGGCCAAAGCGTGCCAGCAGTTCCAAACTGGCCCCCAGGCCGATAAATCCGGCCATATTCATCGACCCGCCCTCGTAGCGTTCCGCAGTGTTCTTGAAATTCAGTTCGATGCGCGTAAAGTCGCGGTCGTGGGCCACACTGTTCCAGCCGACGCCGAGCGGCCGGAGCAGATCGAGATGCTTGCGGCGAATGTAGAATATGCCGGCCCCTTCCGGTCCCAGCAGCCATTTGTGCCCATCGGCGGCCAGAAAGTCGATCGGCGTGCGGCCAACATCAATCGGAAAGACGCCTAGCCCCTGAATGGCATCGAGAAAGAGCAACGCCCCGCGACGATGGACCGCTTCGGTCAGTTTGTCCAAATCCTGTCGCCAGCCGCTCGCGTAGGCGACCCAACTCACGCTCACGATGCGCGTCTTAGAATCGCAGGCGGCCATCAACGGCTCTAACGGTACAATCCCCCCCTCGGTTGGGACGCGACGGATTTCAACCCCGCGCGAGGCCAGATTGAGCCACGGGTATTGATTCGACGGGAACTCGTTGTCTGGCAGGACGCAGTTATCGCCCGGCTGCCAAGGATAGCCCTCGGCGACGAGTCCGATTCCAGCGGTTGTATTGGAAACGAGGGCGATTTCTTCTGTGCCGGCCCCCACCAATTGGGCAGCCCGTTGACGGCAATCCTGAAATTGCCGCATCCAGCCGGGGTAAAAGGCGTCTCCATTTTCGGCGGCATCTTCGTTCCAGCGGGCGATTGCCCGTTGGGCGGGGCCGCTCAAGGGGGCCACGGCGGCGTGGTCAAAGTAGGCCCATTGGCGAGCAATCGGCATTTCTTGGCGGAAAACGGTCCAATCGGGACCGCAATCCGTGGTTTCCGGAGCGGAGGGAAGCGGCTGGTCCAAATCGAACTCCTTACGGTGGGGTTCTAAAAAACGGCAAGTGGTGAAGTATCGCGACTCTGATTATACTAGAAACCTGTGACGTTCGCGTCTATATTTTGCCGGTGCCCCGTCGGGAAGTTTTCTACATGCCCAAAGCCTTTTGCATTATTGGCGCAATTGTCGCCGTCTTATTGCTGCTGGTATTCGGGGTTGATCTGGCCGCCGGATTTCCCTACGACCGCCAGAGCATCCTCCTGGACATTGGCATGGTGCTTTGCGCGGCGATGTTGGGATATATTAGCTGGGCAACATTTCGGCTCTTGAAGTAGGTTTGGGGTGCGATGGCGCACGCCGCGAATTGTGCGTTGTAATCTAAATTCGTATTGATAGAATTAAGTAACAGCGCAAACGTCGAATAGGTAATCATGGCAACGCAAGAAGACTCTGCACCATCGGCCGGAATACGCGAACCGTCCGATCGCTTGAAGAAGCGATTGGAAACGTGTTTCGAGCACGGCACCAAGCAGGCATCTCAAGATAAATACGACTACGCCACCAATCTTTTTGGTGAATGCGTCGTGGGCGATCCGGGCAACTTGCCGTACCTCCAGAGCTTCATGGCCAACTTGCAAAAGAAGTTCGGCAGCCCTAAGAAACTGAGCCCACTTGTCGGCTTTAGTACGCGAGGCGGCAAAGCGGCCTTGAAAAAGGCAGTCGCCCAACGCGATCGAGCCACCGCTTTCAAAGCGGGCGTCGAAGTCCTGACACTGAATCCTTGGGACGTGTCAACCCTCGTGACCCTGGCCGACATTTGTGCCGAAGTTCTCAAGGAACAAGGTATGTCGGTCGCCGTAACCTACGGCGATTGCGAGCTATTTTACCGCAAGTTGGCGTTTGACACTTTTCCAAGAGATAAGCCCGACGCCGACGTTTGCCGCCAAATGGCCGAGGCTCTCGCCAAACGCGACCGCTACCCAGAGGCCATCAGCTTTTGGCACCGCGTCGAACTGGCACGTCCCAACGACGACGAGCCAAAGCGGCAAATTGCAACCCTGACCGTCATGCAGCACAAAGGCAAGGAATCTGCCTACGACGACGACAAAAAAACCGCCGCACGTCCCGGTGCGGGTAAGCCGGAAGAGCTTACGCACGAAGATCGCCTCAAACAGCGGATCAAACGCAACCCGACCGACCTCTCGGGCTACGATGAATTGGGCAATCTCTACCTGAACACCGATCGCTACGTGGAAGCCGAAGAAATCTTCAATCAAAAGCTGAAGGCATCTAACGACGACCCCACCGTCCGCGAAGAGATCGAAGACGTTCAACTCCGGGCCCTGCGTTCCAAGATGATCGCTGCGGACAAGAAGGCCAAAGAGTCGGGCAACGATGCGGATAAAAAAGAGCATGCCCGGATTCGCATGACCGTGATTGACAAGGAGTTGTTGGTCTATCAGAACCGCTGCGAACGTTACCCAAACAACCTCGTCTTCCGCTTTGAATTGGCCGAACGACACCGCTGGAAGGGCGACATAGCCGAGGCAATCAAGGAATATCAAATTGCCAAGAGCGACCCGCGCAAGCGGGGCATGTCGCTGATCTATTTAGGAGAGTGCTTCCGTTCCATCAAGCAGTACCCCCTGGCGATGAGCCACTTCGAACAGGCCGTCGTGGAAATCCCCGACCGCGAAGCCGAGTACAAGAAATTGGCCTATTATCGGGCCGGCAAGCTGGCGATGGGGTTGAAAGACCTCGTTCGAGCCGACAAATATCTCACCACCTTGGCGAGCATGGACTACACCTTCCGCGACGTTTCCGACCTTCTAGGCCGACTCCAACAGATGAAGGAGCAGGAGGCCAAGGGAACAGGAGCGGAACCGCAACGGCGGGAAAAGCCCAAGCAGGCCGACGGCGACGAAGAAACGACCGACGAATAGGCGCGTTCCCTCCGCATTGCTTCCAAAATAGAGCTCTTCCGGTTTTAGGTGCAGAACCGCAGAAAAAACGGCATTCAGGCCGCCGACGATCTCGCGTAGCTCGCCGATGGTCCGCACTGCCGCCTCCGAGGCCCGGTTGAGATCGAGGATCAGCCGGTTCCAGAGCGTGTCCGACGACTTCACGCCGTAGCATGATTGCTTGTTGCAATATCCAATTCCGTAGGATAATATGCAGGCGTATCAAGATTTGGTGCTCGACCTTCTTTTTTCGCGAAGCTGCCTGCCATGATTGCCGCACGCCTCCCCTGCCGACGTTTGCAACCGCTCTTCGCGGAGGACCAGTGGCAAAAGATTGCTGGTCGCCTGGGTTTCTCGCAACGGGAGACCGAGATCGTGCGGCTCGTTTTCGCGG
>JANXOJ010000248.1 GCA_025353625.1 Planctomycetota bacterium
TGCAAAAGAAGCTGCGCAACCGAATAGTTTTGTAGCGGTTGAAAAAGTACAAGCTCCGCTACCAACCAACTCCTTAACAGCGGCACGATATCCGGTGTAAATCCCCGTCCACAACAGGGCCTTCCCGAACGTAAGCGACCCGCTCGATTTGACCCCCTCTTCCACGACGCCCTCGTTGCCACGGCCGTTTGGAGTGTTTACAACGGAGCGGTGACGTTCGCCGAATCTCCGCTGACGCCGGCTTCCGTTGCATCTATCGGACAAAACAGTTGTTGCTGCAATTGTGGCGCAGGTGTCTCGCCTGCACCACAAAATAGTTAACGGACGTCTTTTCCCAAAGAGGAGGTTGGCGGTATTCTTTCCGCCAATTATAGTGCAAATGCGTTAGCGGAAAGCGCACCAAGCGAGTTCGCCCCACAGTGCGTTAGGCCAGTAGAACCGCTATGCGGCACTCTGCCGCCCGGCTTCTTTGGCGGATTGACTTTCCCCTGCCGCGCCGACCATGCTAAACTTACTTGTAGACCATTTTTATCCTTCTTCCTAAGAGAAGCATTTTCGTTCGAAATCCCGACTTTGACCGGCCCCGACGCCGAGTTTCCGTCCGAAAGCGGGACTACGAACGATGGCCCAGCAACCTGAAGGGTCGCATGTCCCTGCCGTACCGTCGCCGATTCCGTAGCTGGATACCCATGCTGTTAGCACTGGGCGGGGCGGTGCCGTGCGATGTGGCAATGCCGAGGGTGGGTCTTGCAGCCGATGATACCGCGAAAGATGCCGCTCGTGAGATCGAGCAGGCGCGAACCCGTTATGCCACGGAAGTTAGCCACCTCGCCGATTGGTGCCGAGAGAAGAACCTTGTGGCCGAGTCGCGAAAGACGCGCGATCTCGTCCGGCGGCCGGAGCCATTCCAGGTCGTCGTCCCGGTCCTGCCTCGCGATGCCAACTCGCTCCGCGTGCCGGAGGGCGTTCGAGCCGATGTCGCCGAATGGTATCGCCGCGCACTGAAGTTGCGAAGCGAACGTGCTGCCGCACTCTACGGCCTGGCACAACGGGCAGTCCGCCGCCATCAACCGGCGTTGGCTTACTCTCTAGCCTTCGAGGCGATTCGCGCCGATCCGGACCACGAGGGGGCGCGCCGCGTCTTCGGCTATCAAAAATATCAAAACCAATGGCGCACACCCTACGAAATCTCCATGCTCCAGTCGGGCATGATTTGGCGCGATAAGTTCGGCTGGATCAGCAAGCAAAACTCGCCGCGC
>JANXOJ010000305.1 GCA_025353625.1 Planctomycetota bacterium
TTCGATGCATGGGGGGCTGCCGTGTCGGGCACTGACCGATTCATGGCATCTGAAGGAGGATACAAAAATGCTTAAAACTAGATTGATGTTTCTGTGCCTTGGCTGTGGACTCGTATTGACGTCGCTAGGCTGTTGCGGAACCGGATGCGGTCGCGGCTACGCTCGCAGTTCCGGATGTGAAACCTGCGGAGGCTGCGAAGACGAATGCAGTTCCTGTGGAGGTTCCGGCCACGGGCCAATTTACGGCCATCGAGGTTGTAATGAATGTGAATCTTGTGGCGAGTGCGGTCGGTCGTGCGGCTCGTGTGACTCTTGCAATAAGGGCTGCTTTAACTTTCATCCGTTTCGCTGGGTGGGCCGACTCTTTTGGGTAGGAAACTGGTGCGGATCGAGTTGCGGCGGAGGCTGCGGCGAATCGTCTTGCAACGGATCGTCTGGATGCGACCATTGCGGCAACGAGGGCGAACCGGCTCACGAAGGATGCGCAAGCTGCAATCGAGGCATGGCCCATCGAGACTCGGGGCGATCGATCTATTCGGATAGCAACGACGTTTCCGACGAGCAGGCCGCTTCACCGACGCCCGCACCGCGCCAGCCGCACAAGGCAAGTCAACGGACGGCCTACGGATATCAGCGATAGCATTTTTCTAAGGCATCAAATTTACCCGATGCGCCACTCACAAATACGAGCACCGGGAATTCGTTCTAGCGAGTAAGACTTTCAATCTGTTTGCGATATTCATTCAAGGGAGGATTCATGGCTATACAAGTTTTCAAACCGTCGATGACCGAGGAAGAGGTTAATGCGGTAGCGGAAGTGCTGCGTTCCGGATGGATTGGCCTCGGACCAAAGACCGCCGAATTTGAAAAGAAATTCGCCGCTTACGTTGGCACCAAACATGCCGTTGCCGTAAATTCATGCACGGCCGCGCTCGACCTAGCATTAAAGCTTCTCGACGTGAACCACGGACATGAAGTCATCGTTCCCACGATGACCTTTGTTTCGACCGCACACTGCGTTGCCTATCGGCTGGCCACGCCGGTCTTCGTCGACGTCGATCCCCATACGCTCTGTATGGATATGGAAGATGTTCGCCGTAAAATTACGGGCCGCACTCGGGCGATCATTCCCGTTCACTATGCAGGCCGCCCCGTGGACCTGGATGCCCTCAAGGAGATCGCCGGCGACATTCCGATTATCGAGGACTGTGCCCACGCGACCGGTGCCCGATATAAAGGGCAACACGTCGGCTCGACGACCGATATTGGCTGCTTCAGCTTCCAGGCGGTAAAAAACCTGGCGATGGGCGACGGCGGCGCATTGACGTTGAACGACGATTTGTGGCAACAACGTTGCAAGCGGTTGCGTTGGCTCGGTATCGACAAGGGAACTTGGGATCGCACGGCCGCCGATAAGTCGTATTGGTGGCAGTACGCCGTCGAGGAAGTTGGCTTAAAGTGCCACTTGAACGACATTGCCGCCGCGATCGGACTCGTGCAACTCCGCCGGCTCCAAGACCTCAACGGCAAGCGAAAAGAAATCGCTCGCCGCTACACGGAGGCCTTCTCCAAATTTGACTTCTTGGAGACTCCGGTCGAGGACGACGCCACATTTCAGTCTGCGTGGCACATATATTGCCTCAAAGCTCCGCAACGCGACGATCTCTGCACGCACATGGCCGAGCGGGGCATCGCAACCGGCGTCCATTACACGCCGATTCACCTTTACTCGTGCTACGGCAACAAGCCGCAACTTCCGCAGGCAGAGTCGCTATTCACGCGGATTGTATCGCTGCCGATGTTCCCGGATATCTCCGATTCGGAAATCGAGCAGGTGATCGATGGCGTGTCGGGCTTTTACAGTGCCAATGGCAGCGGCACGATTTTCCCCATGCCGAAAGTTGCCGACGAGCCCGCGACCATCGAGTTCAAGAAGGCGGCCTAGTGGTTGTCGCGATCCGGTCGGTTGGGGATATATTCCCGACAGCCGAATATAAATGCCGACAACCGGGAATCACTACGCTAGGAACTCGATCAAAAAGTGAGACGCCGAAATCGCCTTGGAAGGCCCCCATAAGCCTTCCAAGGCTTTTGAGCAGGAGTTTAACGTGACGAAACGCTATATTTCGCCGATTGAAAATGGACGGGTGCGTCTCCGCTTGCTGGAGCAGCGCGATTTGCCTCTGACGCTTGCGTGGCGCAATCAGGAGCAGATCCGAAAGTGGTTCTTCTTCTCGGATATTATCGCCCCCGAGCAACATCGAGCGTGGTTCGACCTCTACCGCACCCGCAACGATGATTTCGTTTTCGTCATTGAAGACGTCTGGTCGATTTACCGTCCCGTCGGCCAAGTGGCGGTCTATGGAATTGATTGGCAAGCCAGGCGGGGCGAATTCGGTCGATTGATGATCGGCGAAGCCGACGCCCGCGGCAAAGGATTCGCCAACGAAGCTACCCGGCTGATTACTTCGATGGCCTTCGACATGCTCGGACTTAACGAGGTATATCTGGCGGTCTTGAACGATAACGTGTCGGCAATCAAGACCTACCTGGCCTGCGGCTTTGAAGAAATTGGCCGCGACGGCACATCGATACAAATGGCAAGAACCGCACGTCGCGTCGTGGCGGCGTGAGAACGTATGCATCTCGCTCCGCGCGATGGATACTTTGGTCGGCACAGCAACGAAGAGGATAGCTCCCCCCATGCTTTTCCAACGATTCGTCGAACCCAAAGAAGTCGTCGCGGCTAAAAGTATCTCGGCTCCGACGGTCAGCGTCATCATGCCTACCTATTGCAGGCTGCGCGAAGGGCTTCTAACCCGTGCGATCGACTCGGTTTTGGGGCAGACCTATCGCGACTTCGAGTTTATCATCGTTGACGACGGTTCGTCGGACGGCTCGGAAGGAGTCTGCCTCGCCTATGCGGCGCGCGATCCCCGCATCGTTTATGTTCGCCACGATGAAAACTGCGGCCTGCCGGCCGTGCGCGTGAACGAAGCGATCATGATGGCGCGGGGTTCGCAGATCGCCTTCGTCTTCGACGATAACCAGTGGTTTCCCGATGTTTTGGAAACCTTGGTGCGCCACATGGAATCGCGGCCGGCCGATGTCGTCTATTCCAATATGGAAATCATGCTGGGCGGGGGAAAAAAATGCGTCCTGGGCGGGTGGCCGCTCTCCGTCGAACTGCTGATGCACCTCAATACGATTCCCAACGGCGGCGTACTCTGCCAAAAGACGTTCTTCGAGCAATACGGCATGTACGATCCGCATCTGATCTTGCGAAGGATTTGCGATTGGGATCTCTGGCTGCGAGGACTTGCGTTGGGGGCAACCTTCAGCCATTGCGATAAGGTCACCGGCCGCGAGTATGGCCCGGCATCGCCCGCTTCACTGGGGAACTCGGTGCAATGGGACTATAAAACTTCGTATGCCTACATGGCGTGCGGCAAGCAGATGAAATCGAGGTCCGATGCCTTGCGTCCCGCCACGATCGGTGCGTACGACGTATTCGATCCGGAGCGCGTCGTGCCGTACCTCCGCGACTTCCAGGAATGGGAGTTCACGGAAAAAGTCGTCTATGAGGGATTTTTCAGCAAGCATCCCGACTTCAGCTACCCAAAGCCCGTTCGGCACAATCGCCGCTACGACACCGCATCGACCGGTTACAAGCTCAACGACCCGCACGACGTTTTCCACGAGCGGCTGCGGATTCTTATCGTATCGAACCGCTGCGATCGGCTCGTCGAGGAGTGGAAGGCTTCGGTCGCCTCGCAATTGGGCGCCATCGCGCTAAGTTGTGCCGAATGGCAGGCTTCCGCCTACAATCCATGCGACATCGATTTACTGGTGCTGTGCGACTGCACATCGCCCTACTTGCCGGAAGTTGTCCGCGGATTTGCCCAAGCGGGCGTGCCGATTACGTATTGCACGGTACACGGTAAAGATACCGCGCCTGCCGCCGGCCGAGATCCACTTAATTACCTCGATTGGTCGCGGCATCCAGAGATTGTCGGCGTCTTGGGCGCGGCGATGTACTACCCATTGCCCGGCTTGCCCTGGGATGAATCGCAGCAGTCCGGTGCGGGCAATCTCATTGCGCTGGCTCATCAGGTGCTGCAAATCGGCGATAAAGAGAGCCTGCCGCCCGGTTCGATGGCCACGGCGGTCGAGTTTATTTCAAATCGAATCGGTCCCGAACTGCCCTCACCCCCGGCCCCTTTGCACGGGCACCACCTTCCCGCAGTCGCGGGAGAGGGGAGCACGAGAAAGCCCGTTTGCACCACCATTTTCCTCGGCGATGTTCGCGAGTATTCATCCGAGACCCTGCGCGCGGTGGGGCAATGGATTGAGCGCGCGTACGGCTCCCGGACTTTTCAGATTTTGGTATCCAACGGATCGCAATTGCCTTCCGAATTCAAGAGCATTCAGGATCGACTACTTCTCGTTCAAAGCAATCAGCCGATCGCGCGACTGGCAACCGACTTGACGAACACGTGCTTACTCGTTCCCGATCGCGTGCTGCAACGGCATTCGGCTTTCCACCAAAGCCTGATGGAAGAAGACCTGGCCCACAACGGTTCGGCCTTGGCAAGTCTCGAATCGACGTTGCAAGACGCCCCGGCGGAGGACTGTGAAGCTTGGCTTGCGGCGCGGGTTTCTGCTTCGATAGAAGCCTGTCGCCAGCGCGGGGCCGCGTCCCGTCCCGATGCACGAGCTTTGCACTGGGCAAACCTCGCCTTGGCGGGCGTATTCGTCGGTGGCCGCGTTAGGGCCGCAGGCAAGAAATACGATCCGCGAAAAATCAATGTCTTCGTCAATAGTCAGCTGGTGGGCGGGTCCGAGAGTGTCGGCCTCTTACTATCGCACGTTCTCACGACGCTGGGATTCGACGCCCGCATTTGCATTCCGCAAGATAACGTCTTTGCCGACCAGGACGATAGCGATCTCAACGGCTGGTTGCGTGAGCGCGGTCTTCCACAGGCATTGAAGGCAAGCCACAGCTTGGGCAGCCAGTGCCTATCGATTGCACCGGACGACGCCCTGAAAGCGGGTGCCAAGGTATCGCGTTGGCTCGACGATCAAGGCGTCGGCACGGTGATTGGCTCGGCGTTTATTTCGGAACTCGCCCTGGGGCCGGCGTCGGATCGATTGACGTACCTTGGCCTCATGCAGCCTTGGGGACATCAACTCAACGAAATGTCCTTTCTCCGCGACCGCGTCGCCGGCATTTTCTCAGACAGCCGCTGGTCCACGGCAGAATGGGCCCGCTGGATGGCGCCGATCGTCGCGTGGCTACCCAGCGTGGTCGAGCCAAAACACTTTTCCCAGCGACAGCCGACCTCGACGGGCCGCGTGCGGATTGCCGTGGGAGGCACGTTTCAACCGCGCAAGCGGCAGCTTGAGGCTCTTCAGGCCGTTCGCGAATTGGTTCTGGCCGGCCACGACGTGGAACTGAACTTCTACGGCTACGAACTCGACATGCTGAAAGAATATGTTGGCGGCGTTCGCACGCTTGCCCAGGAAAAAGAGCTTCGCGGCCGCGTCGCCTTTCATGGGCTGGTCGATATGGCCACATTGATTCGCGATAACGACATTTTTCTCGTCTCTTCCATCGACGAAAGCATTCCTCAGACGCTGCTGTTTGGCATGGCCGGCGGCCTCGTGCCCGTGGCGTGCCCTTGCGGTGGCGTTTCGGAGCTCGTCCAAAACGGCAAGACCGGCGTCTTGGCCGCAGGGTTTGCCGTCGCCGACATGAGCAAAGCCTTGAAGGACGCTCTGGCGGCTCGCTCACAGTGGCCGCAATTGGTTGCTGCCGGCCGCGCCGCACTGATCGAGGAATACAGCGAGCCGATCGTCGCAAATCGCTTGATGCGATTCCTCTTGCAAGGGGCAGCCATCGCCACCAGCCCCGGACGCACGCGGTTTGCAGTCCATCAGGAACCGCGCGAGGAAACCGTCGAACGCATCGTGGCCGAAGAATCGTCCGTACCGGCACTGCGTCGCACCCGCCCCGCTCGAACGGCCGCCAATTGCCAGCTATGGAACGGGCCGGAGGTCGGTCGGCGAGGCGTCCGCTATCGCCTGCGATGCAACGAAGATCAACTCAGCGGGCTGAAGTGGTGCTTGAATACGTCGCTTGCCGGTTCCTGTGGAAAGCTGAAATTGAAAATCGTCTCCGAACCGAGCGGGGCGGTAATTCGTGAAGTTGCCGTCGATCTGAGTTCTTCGCTCGATCGGCAATGGGTCGAGGTGCAGTTCCCGCCGATTGCCAATTCGCGAGAACGCGATTTCATCGTGCTGGCAAGCACCGACATCCTGGAAGGTCAATGCACGTTTTGCGAGCCTTGGCCGCACGTCGTTTCGCGATATCGAATCCTATCGTCGCGCATCCAGAAACGGCTCGGCAAATATCTGGGCGTGCGGCTGTCGCGTGAGTTCTCACCTTTCTTTCCTCTTTATGGACAAGTCCATTGAGCAACTCGGCCCCCCCTATTCTCGTACTTGGCGCAAACGGCTTTCTCGGCTCGCACGTGACGATGGCCTTGCTCAGTGCTGGCCGCAAGGTGCGCGGTTTTGACTGTCGCTGGGATCTTCCCAAATGGACAACTTTCTTGGCACGCGGCGATTTGGACATTCACCAGGATTCGATTTCCAGCGACGATTCGCTCCGCCGCGCCCTGGAAGGCGTCGATACGGTTATCAACTTGCTCTCCTTCTCCGTGCCGAGTACGTCGCCAAAGTTCCTGCAAGTTGAACTGGAAGCGACGCTGTCCGCAATGGACCGGCTGTGTGCGTCCATGGTGCAATCGGGCGCGTCAAAACTTGTCTATATCTCGTCGGGCGGTGCCATCTACGGTGAAGGGACCGGGGCACCGGCACGCGAGTCGGATCCCCTGTTGCCGACGTCGAGCTACGGCATGGGCAAATTGATGTGCGAGGAGATCGTCCGCTTTTATGGCCGCGTTCACGGTCTGCAATACCTCATCGTGCGTCCTTCGAATCCCTATGGCGCCTCTTTGTTCTCCCGCAAGTCGCAGGGCGTCATCGATGTTTTTCTGGAAAAGATTTTGGCCGGCCAATCGCTCGACATTTGGGGCAACATCAACGCCGTACGCGACTACATTTTCATCGACGACTTGGTGGAGGCACTGGTTTCGCTCATCGGTCGCGACGATGCTTCATCCCGCATTTTGAACCTCGGCAGCGGCTGCGGGACATCGCTTCAGGACGTCATCGAATGTATCGGTCGCGTCACCTCGCGCAGGACGGAATGGTCCGTTGACCCGCAAAAGTTTTCCGGCGTTTCCTCGTGCGTGCTGGACATTTCCGCTTTGCAGGAACTTACCGGTTGGAAGCCTCGCTACTCCTTGGATCAGGGCATTCAAGAAACTTGGCGACGCAAAAAGGCGTTCCGACAACGCCGAGTGGCGGCCTGATCGCCCGGTTGTTGGAAGTTGTCCGCGAATCGTCCCTCCCAAAACTGCATTGTAGCGATACCTCGATAGGAATGAGAACCATGTGTACTGCCACGGAATCCTTTATTTGTACCGACTTTTCACGAGGGATCGTGCCGGCCGATCGCGGGTCGCTCCTGGTCTTGCCAGAAACGTCGAACGCATTCCATGGCAGCCTCGATGAGCCGGCAAGCGAGGCCCCAACGGTTCGCAATTTGCGTAAACTCGACTTGGGCTGCGGCCTGACGAAGCCGGCCGGGTTTCTCGGTGCCGATCGATTTCGGTTGCCGGGCGTCGATGTGGTTCTCGACATGGACAAGCCGTTCCCATTCGCCGACGACAGTTTTGATCTGGTATACGCTTCCCATTCGCTGGAACACGTCCGCGATTTGATGTTTACGATTCAGGAGGTTTACCGGATATGCCGCGACCGTGCGCAAGTTTGCATCGTTGCCCCTTACTATCAACAGGCGGGCAACTTCGCGAATCCACGCCATCAACAGGCGTTCAACGAGCACACGCCCCGCTTCTGGACCGATTTCGGCAATACCCAGATCGCACCCGAGGAGTACGTCCATCCCCATGCGGCCCACTGGGGGCTGGCGGCATCCGATAACGACAATCCGGGCATCGACCTTCGCTGCTTGCGGATGGAGTTCTTCTACTATCCGGAATATCGCATGCTTCCGCCGGACGAGCAACGCGCGGCACGAAAAAAGTACATTGATGTTTGCGATCAAGTCGTCTATCATTTGCTGGTTATCAAAAGTCCGCTTGAAGATGAAGAACTCGAACGCATTGTCGCGACCATGGAATTTTACGATCCACCGTATGTGGCCGCGCGGCGAGCGAGCGAAGCAGCCTCGCGACTTGCCGACGACGAAGCGGCGTCGCGTGCATCAGAACAGCTCGCCATTCGTGCCGCCGAGCAAGAACAATTGCAAGCTAAGGAACGGGCCGCTTTGCTCCTTGCCAAACAAGCGTTGCTCGCTGTTGAGAAACCGAGCGACCCAATTGCTGAACCGACGCCGTGCGATGAGTCGCGGTCGGAAAGTGAATTCACAGAATCGCTCTATGCGGCCGCTCGATTGGCAGAGGGCCAGCCGGCAGCAGCCTGGGCGAACGAGCCGATATTCGAACCCGAAGCCCCGCCGGTACTGTCGTCGGAACCTCTACCGGAATTGGTGACGGAACCGACGTTGGCACCTCCTCCGGAACTTCCACCGCAAGTCAGCCTCGCCGATTTCAATGCCATTCGCGATATTGCTGCCGCGACGGCTCGCGATCTGGATGCGTATACCCATCGCCGCAGTATTCGTTTTTTACGGCGACTGAGCGATCGATCCGATATGCGACCCGCGCTTAGCCCGGCATATCGCCAACTTAGCGACGACGCTCTGCTCAACGTGCCCAAGGTTCAATCCTACATTTTGCAACCGAGCGTAAATCTTCAGCGGCTGGGCTGCTTGAATTATCGTTTGCCGCTGAATCGGGCTGGGCTTTGCGGCGTGACGCTGGCTCCTTGGTTCGCCGTTCGGCCAATTCGCGGTCTGCTGGGGATACAGATTCAATCTGCCGATGGCGGCATTTTAGCCGCGGCAACCGCTTCCGCCGCCGAGTTTGAGTACCACGCCCCAGTGCGATTCGAGTTTCCTGTGGTGGATAGCTGCGACGCCCGTCCGCTCTCGATGCAGGTTTTCGTCCGCGACATCGACGTCCCCTTGCAAATCCTCGAATGGCGGAAGTACCGCTTGCACGGCCTGCGAAGCACACTGAGCCGGGCATTCTGCGCGGTGCATTTCTCCTAAAACGCTTTTGCCGCAGTGACAATGTGGCAAATTGACGAAAACAACTCGCAACCTGATGGGTTGCAACTATTCGATGCCTTTACGGTCTTGGGCTTCGGTGACGTACAGGATGACTTGTTCCAGGCCGTTCTCGTCGTTCACGCATTGCCAATCGCCACCTTCGCTCCAGACCGGGCGATCGACGAATTCCTTCCAGCCTTCACGCAGGACGCGCGTGCAATTGGCCTTGATTTGATCTCGAACTTTCGAGCCAGCAAACCCATGAGCATGAACAACGACATGCAGATGGTTGGTTCGGACGGCGCTCGCCCAGAGTCGCCAGCGACGGTAGTTGCTCAACCGCTGGATCTCCGCATCCACGGCATCGCGTTGTTCTCGGCCGAGCAACAGAATCGGGTGCTTCAGTCGTGCGGCATGCCATTTGGCCAAGCGCGACTGTGGCGTTTGAAACCCCTTCTTCCATTTGCGCCACCCGCGTGGATCGCCTTGCAGAAATGTTCCGTAAATCGTCGAGGTGATGAAGAAGGCAAGTGGTTCGTCGTTCATGGTGTTGGTCGGGACGGAGAGCTCATTGCTTTCTGAATCGATCAGCCGGAACGCCTTAGCGTCCGGTTTCTTGGCGGTAAACAGCGCCGATCTTGGTACTTATGGGAACGCGGAACCGGGGGCTAAGGCCCTCCGGCTGATTGGTTGCCAGTCGTCATTGCGTTCTGATTCGATCAGCCGGAACGCCTTAGCGTCCGGTTACAAGACTCTTTTCCGTGCTGTTAGCAACCATTTCGTTTTTCGCAGCACCGACCAGAACCCTTCCAGTCTTGCAAAGTTTGCAACATGGCGATAGCTACCCCGAAGGGGCGAAATGGGTTGGCTGGGGCGTGTGCCCGGTTGACATTTACAGCGCGCTTAAGAGTCGTTACCATCGCCGCCACTCCTTCCGCTCGCTTGGAAGTGTCTTGCATGGAGGCATGCGCATGAAGTTGAACGCCGCTCGCGAAGTAAAAATCGGACTCTCGCTGCTCGCGATCTTGACGGTGGTTCTGGGCGTCGTCGCCGTTCGACGCTTGACGAAGGCGACGGACGCTACCGAAGTTGCAATGGCCCCGCCC
>JANXOJ010000330.1 GCA_025353625.1 Planctomycetota bacterium
GTTTTATCGTTTCTCGTTTAACTCGGAGCCAGCGGCGTTGGAACACCCTGCACCGTCGCCGCTGGCTCCGGGTTCAACGCAATTCAACTCGCACAGAGTACAGTGAGGTCGCTTTTTATGGCACGACGCAAGTTTATTGCCGGTAACTGGAAGATGAACCTCGACCGCAAGGGCGCGGTCGCCCTGGCGGAGGGGCTGGTGAAGGCGGCAGCGAATGTCGTCGGCTGCGATATCGCGGTCTGTCCCCCAGCGTGCTATTTGGAGGCCGTGGGCCAGATTGTCAAAGGTTCCAACGTGGCCTTGGGAGCCCAAAACGTTTACCATCAGGCCAACGGGGCCTTTACCGGCGAGCTAAGCACGGCCATGCTGCTCGATCTTGGCTGCAAGTACGTTATCTTGGGACATAGCGAGCGGCGGCACGTTTTGGGCGAAACGGACGCCGAGATCAATAAAAAGGTCATTGCCGCTCTGGATGCCGGGCTGATCCCGATTCTTTGCGTAGGCGAATTGCTTGCCGAACGCGAGGCCGGGAATACAATGAGCGTCATTCGTACCCAATTTGACGGTTCGCTTGCCGGCGTTTCCCGTGAAAAACTCAAAACGGTGGTCATCGCGTACGAGCCGGTCTGGGCCATCGGCACCGGCAAAGTCGCTTCGCCGGCCCAGGCGGAAGAAGTCCATCTCGGCCTTCGCAAGATCATTGCGGAACGCTATAATAACGAAATTGCCCAAATCGTTCCCATCCAATATGGGGGGAGCGTTAAACCCGACAATGCGGTCGATTTGCTGGGTCAGCCCAACATAGACGGTGCGCTCGTAGGCGGGGCAGCCTTGAAGGTCGATCAGTTCATGGGAATTGTTGCGGGTGCCTGAATTGGCAAGAAAGCCACAAAACGCCCTAAAATCGGGGTAGAGGAATCGAGATGATCGAGTTTATTTTCAAGTTTTCCCTTGCGGCTTCCGCAATTACATTGATTATCATCGTGCTGCTGCAACGCGGCAAGGGCGGTGGACTCGCCGGGGCACTGGGCGGTGCGGGCGGTCAGAGTGCGTTCGGCACGAAGGCCGGAGATACGTTCACAAAAATTACCATCGGCTTGGCAGCGTTCTGGATATTGATCTGCATCCTCGCAGCGCGCTTTGGCACGCAAGGAAGCGGGCAGCTTTCATTGAATACGTCACCTGCTCCAGCAACGGCACCCGGCGGCGCGCCTGCCGGAAGCCCTGGACAAACACCGCCGACCACTCCGCCATCCACTCCGACTGGAAAAGTTCCAGATAAGTCTGCTGAGAAGCCGACCGAGAAGCCGGTGGAAAAAGCAATTGAGAAGGCTTGTAAATATAATCTATGGAATGATGAAAAATAAAAT
>JANXOJ010000334.1 GCA_025353625.1 Planctomycetota bacterium
AACATTTTACCGCGAAGAACTAGGCTTTGCCAGGGTCGAGCGGAAGAAATTGCGGCGGGAATGGTGAAAATCCGAGGGACGAGAGCGACAAAAATGTGCTCGACCGCCGTGGAATTGGCCCGTGCCGCTGAACTCGTTGATTCCTCGCAACACTATTTCGGCCGATTATGCTTCGATACGATCTGTTCCGGACGCTCTGGAGGTGTCGCAGGGGCGATCTAACCGGTAGCCCGACACCCCCCGACAGCCGCTTGTCGAGAACGCGATTGATCGTCGGTCGGCTCTCCGAAGACGATGACAATGACGATGACGAAGTTGGACGATTGTTTGAAGGCCGCCTTGGACTTATAATGTCGCCCCAAGAATTTTCCGCACTTCCTCGATCAATGCTGTTGGTTCGGCAGCCAGCGGCACGTCCTTCTTCTCGCCGGTGAGAAGGTTCTTCACCTGGCAAACGCCGGCGGCGAATTCGTTCTCTCCGGCGATGAGGGCAAGGCGGAATCCGCGACGGTCGGCATACTTCAACTGCTGTCCAAGCTTCTTCGCCTCGGGATAGACCTCGACGCCAATTCCGGCGGCACGCAAGCCCGCCGCCAGACGCAAATAGTCGTGCAATCTCGCGGCGTCGAAATAGGGGATGAAGACCGCAGCCGGCGTGGAGACCTTTTCGACGAGTCCCAACTTTTCAAGTGCGGCCAACAAACGATCCAGCCCCAGCGAGGCACCGATGCCGGGTAGTTCCTGCTTCGTAAAAAGCTCCGCCAGATTATCGTACCGCCCGCCGGAACATATACTGCCTATCTCGGGCAGATCGTTAAGGAAGGTTTCAAAAATTGTGCCGGTATAGTAGTCGAGTCCCCGTGCGATCGAGACGTCGAGTTTCACGAACGGTTCCGCGACGCCAACGGCAGCCAAGGCGGAGAGCGTTTCACGAAGCTTGCCCACACCCGCCTCGCCGGTCGCATTGCCGGCCACCAAGGGCTCAACCTTGCAAAGCACTTCATCGTTCGTTCCGCCGATCTCGGCCAATCGCAAGACTTCGCGGGCTTGTTCGGGGGTCGTTCCTGCCGTGGCGGTCATTTCATCGGCCACTTTTTCCGGGCCGATCTTGCCGAGCTTATCGAGCGCGCGAAGCACCGGGCCCGTACGACCGGCCAAGCCGAGTTTTTCCAACAGCCCGGTGAGCAGCATGCGGTTGTTCAAGCGGATCGTGAAATTCTGGATGCCGATGGCGCGGAGCAGATCGTGGATAACCAGGGCCGTTTCGATATCGGCGGCCACACAGCGGGTGCCGATGGTGTCGAAATCGCACTGCATGAATTCGCGGAAGCGGCCCGCCTGGGGGCTTTCGCCGCGCCAAACGGTGGCGATGTGATAGCGTTTGAAGGGCGTGCCTAATTCGTTGATGTGTTGTGCGGCAAAGCGGGCCAGTGGCACCGTGAGGTCGAAGCGTAGTCCCACCCAACGATCGCCGTGATCCTGGAAGCGATACATCTGCTTGTCGGTTTCGTCGCTCCCTTTGCCGGTGAGGATATCGAGATACTCCAACGCCGGCGTGTCGATCGGGCTAAAACCGTAGGAGCGATAGACGCGGCGCGCAATCTCGATTAGCCGCTCGCGCGGGATCATCACCTCTGGCGGATAATCGCGAAAGCCCTTGAGGACGCGAGGCACGATGGGTGTTTTGTCGGACATTTTGTTGCCGGTCGCCTACTTGGGTTTCGGACTGCGGAACGAACCGCCGCGGCGCGGGCCAAGCGTCGCTTCGGCATATTCCTCGACCTGTTCGGGCGTTTCCCAGTAATGATCGTAGACCCAATCGTCGTCGTATTCGCATTTGTCGGTCGTATAGTCGCGGCAAATCTGCGGTCGGGTTTCGTAGATGCCGCAACGATTATCGGGCTGGAGGTGCTGGCAGGTCGAATAGACCAGCATGTACCAGGCCCCCTCCTCAACGAAAACGGCCGCGCCCTT
Organism: Planctomycetota bacterium; assembly: GCA_025353625.1. Taxonomy (GTDB): domain Bacteria; phylum Planctomycetota; class Planctomycetia; order Pirellulales; family Thermoguttaceae; genus JANXQG01. The sequence goes on from JANXOJ010000334.1 coordinate 1,975, forward strand.
GTGCAGCAAAAACCACCGCATATTCTCGAAGTCCTTCCAGGTGGTTGGCTCGTCGAGCGGCAGAGCGAAGTATTTGCAGCACTTGGCGGAACAATACGTGCAGAGGCATTCGCCCGGCTTGAGATCCTCGCGGCGAAGCTTGCTGCATGGGCTTTGCGATTCCAAAATAGTGAGCGTGGCGGTAGACATAGTCCGCCTAGTTTACGATGAGTGGCCGGTTGTGGCAAGTAGTGCCGCAATCCTAATAGGCGGGAACGATCGATCGGGTGGATCATCCCTCGCCGTCGACGGCCACGCAGCCTAGCAGTCGGCCGCCGCTATTTGCCACGACGCGCACCGCCTCGCGGAGCATGCGCGGGCTTTTTTCGCCCAGTCGGACGACGAGGTAGGCCCCATCGCAGGCCGCGGCAAGCTCTGCCGTGCCGCATTCCGTCAAGGAGGCCGCATCGACCAGCACCAGGGCATATTGGCCGGCAAGCTCGCGAAGCACCGACTGCATGCGGCCCGAACCGTCCGACGTGTTGAGCCCAAGGCAGGCCGTATTGCCCGGCAGCAAACTGACCCGCGCGTGCGATGTCGCCAGGACGGCATCTTTCCAGCGCGTCGCGGCGCGGATGGCCTCCAGGCGGTGCTGGGGCGACGCCTTCAGCCACCGAGCCGCGTTGGGATTGCGGTCGTTGGCGTCCACCACCAAGACTTCGCCGCCAACTTTTTCGGCAAGCATCGGGGCCATTCGCGCAAGGGTACTCGTCGTGCCGTGGCCGCTGCCCGCACTCGTAAAGAGGATCACTTGCGAACGATCCGTCGGCAATTGCGAAACAATTCTCTCGGCGGTTTCGGCATACGGATCGTTTGCCGGAGGAGTCGCGCGAGAAGTCGCACGAGAGGTCGATTCGGGGACGGCGACGACATAAGGATTCTCTCGAATCGTCGGCGCGCTCTGAACCGCTTTGGTTTCGGCAACCGCGACCGGCGGCAGTGCAACCGCGACCGGCAGCGGAGCGGCAAACTCCTGGGCAGCCTCCGCGACTTCCGCTTCCGCAAATTCCGGCTGCATTTCGTAAAGCAACCCGGCTTCGGCGACATACGTGTGAAGCTGATCCATCATCGCATCGAGCGTCACCGCGTTGGATACCACCCGATCGTCGTTGGCAATCGGCTCGGCAGCAACGGGGCTGAAGTCATCGGGCTTAAAGAAGTGCGGCTCGAACGTAACCGTTTCGCTCGGTGTTTCTTCCGCGATGGGAGCAATCCTCGAAATTGGCAACGGCATCTCCGACGCGAGATTCGCGTTTGCCGGTGCGCGGCTCGTCGCCCCCAGTGCCGATTCAACCAGATTTGCGACCACTTCGAGGTTTGCGACACCGTCGAACGGCACTGGCTCGACGGCTTGCTTCGCTTCGATCCGCTTCAAGGCATTTAGCATCAGACTCATGGCATACCTCTTCTTACAACCCCCGACGCATTGTTGCAAACAAACGCCCGAACTCTTTTCGCGGCGGCGGAACGACCGAGCGCGCAAAGAGCGCGGTGCGGGCGTCGCCGACGGCAATTTGCGGCTCCAAGGTTTCCACGGAATCGGCCCAAGGAACCGTTCGGCCATGCGGCATTGGCAGCGTCGGATTCACCGGCCCGGCAGTTGCCGTTGCGACCGCATCGCGTCCGGCAGTCGCCGGCATCGGTTCCCCAACGACGAGCGGCGGCGACAATGCCGCAAAGCGATCGTTGATCGGTTCCTCTTCGGCGAACTCCTCGCGGAAGGGATGCGGCGTCTCGAACACCAATTCCACTTCCGGCTGCGCCGCCGCGATTGGCAGGAACTCTGCCTGCACGTCGGCAAGCAACTGCTGAATCTCGCGGAGCTGCTCGTCTTCTCCAGCGGCGACTTCTCCAACGACCTCGGGCCCATCGAATCGCGTCGCGGCGGCAATGCGAAGCGACTGCAATGTCGTGCTAGCCAGCGAAGCGGTTTCCAACGGCTCGTCGTCCAGGCCGCCAAACTCAATCAAACTATCCGATGCCTGGGTCGAAGCGGCCGGCACGTTCCAAGGCGTCGGCAACTGTTGCAAGTCGGCCCAGGCCTCTTCGACGTGGACGGGCTCGATCCGTTGAATGCCGGCGGCAAAACCGAGCAAGAGTACGTGATCGCAAAGTTGATTGATCAGCCGAGGCACGCCGTCGGTCGCTCGATGGATCATCTGGCACGTCACTTGCGGAAATATCTCCGCTCCCTCGCCGCCGCAAGCGCGAATCCGGGCATGCAGATAAGCCTCGGTCTCGTGACGTTGAAATGCTTCCAAATAGCAGCGTGCCGAAATTCGCTGGCTGAACGAATCGAGCTTGGGACTGGCAAAACGCTCTTCCAACGCGGCGTTGCCGGCCAGCACCAGGCGGACGGCGGGCTGCATGCCGCGCATGAGATTCGTCAACGAGCGAATTTCGTCCAAGAGCCGTAGCGGCAAATGCTGGGCTTCGTCCACGATCAGCACGATGCCGTTTCGGCAAGCTTCGTTGAGCGTCACATAGTCAACCAGCGCCAGGCGGAGTTCGCCCTCGTCCATGCCGCGATAGGCCTGCCCCAGCTCGTAAAGAATTGCCTGCAATAGCGCGCGGCGCGTATCGAGATGGGCACCGGCTAAAAGGCCCATTTGATAGGTCTTTTTGAACTGTTGGCCAAGAACCTGGCAAAGCAGCGACTTGCCGGTCCCACTGGGCCCGATGACGAGCGCGACCCCCTCGGCACGTTCCACGCAGCGCGTAAGGGTGTTGCGAGCAGAGTCGATGACCGAGGCAGGATGGTAATGGTCGATCCGAGGGACCGAGGAAAAGGGCCGCTCGCTAAGGTTGAAATAAACTTCATACATAGCCCACTTCTCCTGTTTTGAACGCCGCCTGCGGGTCTCGGTAATCTGCGCGTTTTATTCCGGCGCGATCGTGCAATTCGGGCTGCAACGATCCGTAACTTGTTTCGGAACCGTGGGGCTGCAAGGATGAGTAATAAGTACCGGTCCAATTTCAACTCCGCGTTTTTGTGGAGCCGGCAAGAGTCCCGCACCACAAGCCGTTCTTGGACGGGAATTCAAGAAATAGATCGTGCCCCTGGCCGCCGTGCTACGCGGCTGTCTGGCTTCTGGCGAGAT
>JANXOJ010000340.1 GCA_025353625.1 Planctomycetota bacterium
AACCTCCACAGGAACTGCATTCGTCTTCGCAGCCTCCGCAGGTTTCACATCCGGAACTGCGGGCGTAGCCGCGACCGCATCCGGTTCCGCAACAGCCTAGCGACGTCAATACGAATCCGCAGCCAAGGCCCAGAAGCAGCAGTCTAGTTTTAAGCATTTTTATCTCCTTCTTCAGATGCCATGAATCGGTCAGGGCCCGACACGGCAGCCCCCCACGCATCGAATCTGCCAAATGGCGGCTGACAGATGCGAAAATTTTCACTGCATCTATGTATCGGCAGAAAAATCGGAAAAATCGAGACAACCGCTATATTCGGCAAGTTTAGAGAGGATTACCCAGGCTCACACGGCGCGCGACGCTGGGCGACCGCATTCGACGGAAGTGCCGTGGCAACAAGAGGTTGCGCAGCTTATTGGAGAAGTGTCAGACCGCATCGTCCGATCCGACCTTGAGATTGGTGAACAGCTTTCACCGCTATCGACTGCTCTCGTAACGGCCAAACACCATGCGACCGGCACTTGTTTGCAGCACGCTCGTCACGGAGATATTGATCTGCTGATTGATATGATCGCGACCGCCGTCAATAACCACCATCGTTCCATCGTCGAGATATCCGACCCCCTGCCCGGCCTCTTCGCCGGCCTTGACGACGCGAACGGAAATCTGCTCGCCCGGAAGGAACGATGGCTTCATGGCGTTTGCTAGATCGTTCAGGTTGATGACTTTCACATCCTGCACTTGGGCCACTTTATTGAGATTGAAGTCGTTGGTAATCAGCCGTCCGTTCAAGTGCCGAGTCAGTGCAATGAGCTTGAGATCGACCGGTTGTCCCGCGAATTCGGGCAATTCCCGCTCAAAGATTTGCACGTCGACAAAGGTGCTGTTGCGCAGCCGATTGAGGACGTCCAGCCCGCGACGGCCTCGACTGCGACGAAGTCGATCCGAGCTATCTGCAATGCCTTGCAGTTCGGCGATGACAAACTTGGGGATAATTAACTGGGCGTCGATGATGCGCGTATCGACCACCTCAGCAATTCGGCCGTCGATGATCACGCTGGTATCGAGAACACATGGCCGCGAGCCTTTAATTTCGCGTGAAAACTCCACGTAGGGAATGACAAAGCGGAAATCGTCCTTGGTTTGAAGCAAAAGGCTGATGCAAATGTAACAAAGTACCAGGCCCAGTACCAACTGAATCGACGCCTGAAGCGACGCATTCATGTTCACCGGCTCAAGCGGCTTCAAGACCAGCCCAGCGATGTAGGCCAGAAACATTCCTACAATGAGGCCAAAATAGACCGAAGAAATCACGTCGAGCCGCTTGCGGCGGATGGCCATATCCACGGCGACAACTCCGCCCGCCAAAAGCAATAGCCCCCCGAGCGTGGCACCCGGCAGCCATTCGGCCTGATCGCGAAACGCCCCGGAATTGATGATCGACACCCCCAAACCGGCAATCGCCAGCGTGAAGACGCAACGTAATAGAATGAGTGCCATATTTGCTTACACGGTAATATGTTACGAGGCCGCAACGCCTTTATTCTAGCGTGCTTTGGGAGTTTTGGAAGCCGCGTAAGCCGGAACACTTGGCCTCTCTCACCTTTCCGCATCGTCGCGGACGCTAAACTCCAATTTCCATTGCCCCGAATTTTGACTTCCGACGCACCACAACTCCAGCACGCCCAATTCCGTAAGTCGCGTCTGGAATCGCACCGCTACGTAATCGTCGTCGACGCCCTCCACGGCTGGAAGCGTGGCCTCCAACGAATCGGTCTCTTCAAGCTCGTCGGGCGTCCAAGACGAAAGTGATTCGCCGGGCCTGTCGGACTTGCGCGTCGAGGAACTGAAGAAACGGAATTGGGCCGGTTCGCCCACCACGAGGCCGATTTCATGGGAGGGGACATCCGTTTCCGTTCCTTCTTCCATGCCGTGCGGCACCACGCACAACGCCCGCAAGGGACGGGGGGCACCGGGCACGGCCAGCCCTGCCGTTTCGATGCCGACATAATAGGCCCTTGCCGTTCCGCCACGGATGCGCAAGCCCCCGCGATGCTTCGACCATCCGTAGTAAGCGGCACCTCGCGCTACGGCATGGTCGAGGTCGTGGCGGCCCTCAAGCATCCTCGGCGATTGATCGCCGGGAAACCACGCGCCAAGCACGTCGAGCAGCCGCTGCCGTAATCTGTCGGCCTTGAATACGCCACCGTTAAAAAGGACGTGCGTCGGGCGAACCGGTTGCCCAACTTCGGGGCCGTGCGCTTGCAGAAACGCGGCCAAGTGCCGCGTGACGGCCGTGTCCGCTTCATAGGGCAGGCCCAATTCGCGGAAGCCCGACGCCGCGCGACGTGCCGGGCGGTCGCTTACGTTACAGTGTGGAAAGAATCCATCGACGAGCAACTGGCCAACGCTATTCCGCTCGACTTCGGTACTGACCGTGCCGCCAATCAATCGACTGCCGCGACCGAGTACGGAAATCGCATACGTCTCGCTCGCGGCTTGGTCCACGGCAAGCAAGGTTTCCTTGGCATTGCGGCAAGAATGCCAAAGTGCGACCGATTGCCACGGGTCGAGCTTGACGCCCTTCTCGGCAAAACGGCCGGCGACAAAATGGGCCAGGGCCAGGTCCATATTATCGCCGCCGACGAGCAAGTGGTTGCCGACCGCCATGCGTCGCAGAACCAGTTCGCCCCCTTCGTCGGCAACGGTCACCAGTGTAAGGTCGGTCGTACCGCCACCTACATCGCAGACCAAGAGCGTGTCGCCAAGTTTTAGCGAACGCCGCCATTGTTCGCCGCGATCGGCCAGCCACGCATAGACGGCTGCTTGCGGCTCTTCCAGCAATACGAGATCCTTCGGCAGCCCCGCCGCTATCGCCGCCTCGCGGGTAAGTTCCCGTGCGCTGGCATCAAACGAAGCCGGCACGGTCAGAACGACCCACTGTTCGGCGACCGGTGCATCGGGAAACGCCGCATGCCATGCCGCCACCAAATGTTCCAGATAGCGTTGCGCTGCCGTGACGGGCGAGATTTTCGCTACGTTTTCGGATGCACCCCAAGGCAATATCGGCTGATGGCGATCTACGCGACTGTAGGCGAGCCACGATTTGGCCGCGCCGACCGTCCGATCGGGAACTTCCGCCGCCTGACGACGCGCGAATTCGCCTACCGCGAAATCGCGCTGCTCCGCCCAAGGCAAATCGAACGCTCCGCCGCCCGATTCGTTCGAGTTTGCCAGATAGGCGAACGAGGGCAGCATCGTCCGCGACTCGATCGTTCCGGTACTGACGAGCTGTGGAACGTCGAGTATCTTGACCTCGGGCCGCTCGGTGTCGAGCGAAGCATAAGCGACCACGCTGTTGGTTGTGCCGAGATCGAAGCCCAATATGTGTTTTGCGGTTGCGGTCATTTCAACTCCACTTCAGCCGGGGCAACAACTTGGGCGCAAAGCTCGCTGCCCGACCACGAAGGCAATTGGCAAACGGTCGCCTCCCAGCCGTGATGCACCAAGCTGCCGTGGAATGGCGGATCGCCGACCACTTTTCCGGTCAATCGATAGCGGCCTGAATCAAAGCCGGCGGGCACGTCGATCGGGCTGCCGTCGTCTTGGTGCAGGAGCGGGCCGATGGCAAAGAGCCGGTCGAGGACTTTGGCACATTCGCGATGCACGTCGCGCGCGGCGGCACCAACCTGAGCGTCGGCAAATCCATCGAGCGGCTCCTTAATGAAGTCGATGAAGCGAGCCTCGCGCTGCAACGTGGCCAAAAGCGTTACCGCATCGCTTCGCACCGATTTAGCCGCCTTGGGAGTTGGCGTGGGTTCGATCTTCGTCGCCGGCTGTGCCGGTCCATTGACTTTTTCCCGTTCAAGAAACGCCGCCACCTGCCGAGCAACGTTGCCCTGAAACAATATACGTAGGGCAAGCCCGATGCGACCCATGTTTGTCAAGCCTTTTTGTGTAGAATTCTGCGAATCCGCTCACTGCGAACAGTATGCCAGTATACGGGGCTTGGCGTGGCGATCCAAGTAGGTCCATGCTGCTGTAAAGGCCCAACTGCGTAAAATCAAACCGTGGAAAAGTCGGCTAGGAATACTAATTATCGCAATTTGACGCCTATAAAGAGTTGAAAAAACTGGCCGCGCTTGCCCCACGCCGGACAATTGGCGTTAATCCGGGAAGACGAGCGTTTCACCAGTTTTGAAATTTTCAGTCACAACGATCATTTGGCTTGGTATTAGCTCTTGGAACGACAGAAACCTATCAACCTCATTGGACGCAAAGGCCCCTCAGACCATGAACTTAACATTAAAAAGAAGCTCCCCCGCAACCTACGGCACTCGGCCGGCCTGCATGGCCACGCTCGGTCTCCTGCCGCCCTACACGGCCGAAGATGTCAAGCAAGCATACTACGGCAAGGCACGCACGACCCACCCCGACATGGGCGGAAACCCGGATCGATTCAAGCGGGTGCAGTCCGCATTTGAGAAGGCTACGGACTACGTACTCACACATCAGACCTCTTGGCAGTGGCTGGCTGGTTCCATTGAAACCTATGAGAAGCAAGAGCGGCTCATCGAACAGCTCAGGAAATATGGAGCCATCGTTCGTACCGAACCGGCCCCTGGGCTTGCACAAACCTGGGGCGAGGATTTGGCCCAAGTTTGCGAACGGATCGTCAGCATTCAACTCAAAGGCAAGAGCATCGACGACCGCGTTATCGATCTGCTAATTCGCTACAAGTCGGTTCTCGGCAAATTGCGGCACCTAAGCCTAGCCAACAGCAAAGTTACCGACTGCGGAGTTGAGCGGCTGAAGGCTTTGCCGAGCATCGAGTTTCTCGACCTCCGGAATACGGCCACGACGGCCAAAGGGCTGAAGGTTATTGAATCGCTGCCAGCATTGAGCGGACTCGATATCCGCGGCGATGCAATCGGCCTGCTGACCCTTGCCCGACTCGCCTGGTGCTACTGTGGAATGAAACTGCTCGCCGACTGGCCGGGCATGCGCCGTGCGAAGTAGTTTGGGCGTAAGGCAGTGTGGCGTCGATCCGATCATCCAGCCGTGAACGCCGACACCCTACATGAAAACTGCTATGGAACCAACGCTGCTTCTTCCTGCTGGGACGGCGACATCGGCCGTTGGCCGAGGTCCATGTTCTCGCCAAAGTAGTATTCCCGCGCCTCGGGATTGCTTAGTACTTCGTCGGGCGTTCCATGACAGATAACCTTGCCGGCGCGAATGACATAGCTGCGATTGGTAATTTGCAGCGTCTCGCGGACTTGATGGTCCGTAATAAGAATGGCAATGCCTTCGGTCGTCAAACTCCGTACGATCTTCTGAATGCTGGCGATTGTAACGGGATCGATGCCCGTAAACGGTTCGTCCAGCAAGATAATTTTGGGGTTCGAGACCATAGCACGGGCGATCTCCAACCGCCGCCGTTCGCCGCCCGAGAGGGAGAGGGCGACCGATTTCCGCAACCGCAGGATGTCAAACTGTTCGAGAAGCTCATCGCAGCGGCGGTATCTCGTCTTGCGGTCCATACCGAGCAGTTCCATGACGCCGAGCAGGTTCTTTTCGACCGTCAGCTTGCGAAACACGCTCGATTCTTGCGCCAGATAACCCATGCCGCCATCGCGAGCACGGCGGAACATGGGCCATCGGGTGATGTCGATATTATTGAGAATGACCTTGCCCGAGTTCGGCTCGATCATGCCGCAGGTCATGCGAAAACTGGTCGTCTTGCCGGCACCGTTGGGGCCTAGCAGTCCGACGATCTCGCCGCGATCGACGTGAAAATCGACGCCATCGACGACGCACCGCGTGCCGTAGTATTTGATCAATCCGTGAACTTCCAACATTTTCTACTTGCCTTCCGTCCCTGAACGGCATTTGGCGGAGCCCGATGGATACCTAGCGCACCAAGTGCATCCGCGAAAAATTGGGGAAAAACGGGAAAGGGATCGGCGTATAGGGTAACTTATGCCACGAATGAGGCCAATAGATGAATAGTGCCTTGCCGATCAAAAGTTCCCGCTCGACCCATTGCTCCCGTTCCCACAATCGGCCGTCTTTGCTTTGCCCGCTATTGTCGCCGAGCACGAAAAACTGGTCCTTGTCGGGGTGCAACGGATTGGGGCCGGCCAGCGGGAAATCTTTGACTTTCATGTTTTCGCGAGCGAAATCCCTCTCCCACATTTCCGGTTCCGCGAGGTTGGGCTGGAAATCGATGAAGTCTTCCAGTGCTCCCGGCTTTTCGGCCCCGAAACGAACCGCACTGTAATAAACGTCGCGCAGAACCTTCAGATGGTTGACCTTCACCGACGCCTTGCGTGCGGCGATTCCAACGGGCGATAGGTCGGCCAGGGTCGGAATTCGAGTCTTAACGGCATCCGAGTCGTACGTCGTGGGACTATCGAATGCGACGACGTTCCCATCGACAAAAAGCGTCAACGCATCATCGAC
>JANXOJ010000374.1 GCA_025353625.1 Planctomycetota bacterium
TACACTCTTGGCAGTTAAAATCGCTACGCTTCCTGTCGCGGGCACGTTCTTCGATAATGGCGTCGCGATAACCGCCGGGCAGTTCGTTAGTGCGGCCGATATTGCGGCAGGAAAGCTCGTCTTCACACCTGCGGTCAACGCTAACGGCACCGGCTACGCAAACTTCACGTTCCAAGTGCAAGACAACGGCGGCACGGCCAGTGGCGGCGTCGATCTCGATCCAACGCCTAAGACGATGACCGTCAACGTTACCGCAGCCAGCGTTCCTCCCACGGTGCAGCCCGCCTCGTTCGCGCTAGCGGAGAATTCCGCGAACGGCACTGCGGTTGGCACGGTTACCGCGACCGAACCGGGGCCTTCGCCTACGTTTACTTTTGCCATCCTGGGCGGCAACGTCGGCAATGCGTTTGCCATCGACGCATCGACGGGGGCAATCCGCGTTGCCAATGCGGCTGCATTGGATTTTGAGGCGACGCCCGCCTTCACGCTCAGCGTGCAAGCGACCGACGGCAATGGACTGACCGGAAGGGGCAACGTGGCGATCGGTCTCATCAACGTCAACGAGCCGCCCGCGATCGCGGCACCATCGACGCAGACGACGGGGCTGTCGGCCGCGATATTCTCGACGGCCAATCACAACGCAATCGTCGTGACCGATCCCGACTCGCAAAGCAACCCGATCCAGGTCACGATTGATGCGACCGGTGGACTGCTTACGCTCGGAAGCACGGCCCACGTAACGATTGCCGCCGGGGGAGCAAGCCAGAGTGCGACCGTTACGTTGGTCGGTGCCCAGGTCGATATCACGGCCGCCTTGGACGGCTTGAGCTTCGCGCCGTCCGCATTGACGGGCCGAATTGATATTCTGGCCAACGACCAAGGCGCGTCCGGAATCGGCGGACCAAAGACGGCCGGCGCATCGATTGCAATCTTGCAAGTCATTCCGCTTCCGCCTCCGCAGCCGATTGTCGTACCCATCGTCGTCCCAAATAGCGTGCCGAATACGTTGCCGGACAACGGATCGAGTACCAACGGCGGAGGCAAAGACGTTGCACCGGCGGGCAGCACCGATCGCGGCGGCACGGGCACGACCGTTCCTGCGGCACCGGCACCGATATCGCCGCCGACGAAACCTTTCGCGGCGGATGGCACGACGAAAAAGACGCCCATCGATCTGTCGCATACCGTGGCAATTGCCGCGAACGGTATCGCGGAAACTGCGAATTTCGGGACCGCATCGCCGACTTCGCGTTCCATCGCGCCGCGCGGGAACCCGCGCGATACGGTTCGGTTGCTCGGCAGTTCGCACCTCGCATCGCAAAGTGCTCCGCACGATGCCTATCAAGTCGCCTCGGGCAGCCCGTTGTGGAACGATCTCAATGCGATGGATCGCGAGTTGATGTCGAAAGTTGGCACGCAGGAATTGGCAGTCGGCACCGCTTTGACGGTGAGTACTAGTTTCACGGTTGGCTACGTGATTTGGATGGTGCGCGGCGGCATGTTGTTGACGAGCTTGCTCGCGCAGATGCCAGCCTGGCGGCTCGTCGATCCGCTCGTCGTGTTGAGCCACAGCGACAGTTTGAATGGCGATGGCGAGCAAGAAACGTTGGAAGCGATCGTCGATAGTCTGTCCGACGATTCGTCGGCGGAAGAGGCGGGCGACCGCTCGGAAGAACTGGTCGAACTGGAAGGGGCAACGGTATGAACTGGATTTCCACACGCATGCGGATAGCGCTCGGGCTGACGTGCCTGACGTTGAGCGTGCTTTTACTGAGTATGCTTTTGGGAGTTTTGCCCGACCGCGAGAAGGCCGTGCTGGAAGGGCGGCGCGTCCTTTGCGAAACGATTGCGGTCAATAGTTCGGTCATGGTATCGCAGCACGATCTGGCGCGTTTGCAAACGGTCCTCAAGGTGACGGCCGAGCGCAATCCGGATATTTTGTCCGCCGCTCTCCGCCGCGACGACGGCACGCTGCTCGTTGAAGTCGGTAATCACCGAGGGATGTGGCAGCCACTCGACAACGAACGCTCCATCGAGACGCAAGTTCAAGTGCCGATTCGTTCCGGCGAGAAGCGGTGGGGCAACGTCGAAATCTGCTTTCGGCCCGTCAGCCAAAATGGCATCCTGGGTCTGTTCTTCGGCGGACGGTCGAGGCTTTTGTGGTTTGTGTCGGCTTCGTGCTTCATCCTCTTCTTTATCTATATGAAGAAGATGCTCGAATACCTCGACCCGTCGCAGTCGGTGCCGGGGCACGTCCGTTCCGCGCTGGACACGCTGGCCGAAGGGCTGCTGGTGATCGACGGCCGCGATCGCATCGTGCTGGCCAACGAGGCGTTTGCGCTGATGATCGGAAAATCGGCGGAGAAGCTCGTGGGCCACCTCGCATCGCGCTTGCCGTGGGTCCAAGACAAGCTGGGCGACCCGGCCGCCGCGCTGCCTTGGACCGTCGCCCTGCGCGAGAAAACGGCAACGACCAACAAGATGCTGCGGCTGAAGTCCATCGACGGCGTGCTGCGGACGTTCATCGTCAACTCATCGCCCGTGCTGGGCAGCAAAGGCCAATATCGGGGCGTTTTGGCGAGCTTCGACGATGTAACCGACCTCGAGGAGAAGGAATGTGAACTTCGCAAGGCGGTGGCATCGGCCGACGCCGCCAACCGTACCAAGAGCGAATTCCTCACCAATATGAGCCACGAAATCCGCACGCCAATGAACTCGATTCTCGGTTTCACCGACGTCTTGCGGCGCGGTTTTGCAGCCGATGAGGCGACGCGGCAGCACTATCTCGACACGATCCATTCCAGCGGCAAGCACTTGCTGGAACTTATCAACGACATTCTCGACCTTTCCAAGATCGAGGCCGGTCGCTTGGAGATTGAACGCAAGCCTTGCTCGCCCTGCCAACTCATCGCGGAACTGGTCACCATGTTTACCGTGCCCGCGCAAAGCCGAGGCATCGCACTGACATTCAGCACGGACGGACCAATCCCCGAAACGATCCTCACCGATCCAACCCGGCTGCGACAAATCGTGGCCAATCTCCTCGGGAACGCGATCAAGTTCACCGAGGCCGGCGGGGTGAAGATTGTCGCTCGACTCCTGAACGATTCCGCAAAGCCGCAGTTGGCCATCGACGTAATCGACACCGGCATTGGGATTTCAGCGGACGGGCTAGGCAAAATCTTCAACCCCTTCGTCCAGGCCGATAGCACGGTAACGCGGCGATTCGGAGGGACCGGGCTGGGGCTGACGATCAGCCGCCGCTTCGCGTCCGCGATGGGCGGCGAACTGACGGTTGCCAGCGAAATGGGCAAGGGGAGCACGTTTACCGTTACGTTGGATACGGGACCCCTGGAAGGAATTCGCCTGTTGGATGCTCCTGGGGCGCAAACGACCGCGCCTCGGTCGGGCGATCCATCCAGCAAGGAATTGCCAAAACTGCCGCCGGCCCGCATCTTGGTTGCCGATGACGGCGAGGCGAATCGACAGTTGATTACCGTCATTCTCACCCGCGCCGGCGTGCAAGTGGAAAATGCCGAAAACGGCGATGTGGCCGTTCGTATGGCGACTAGCCAAGCGTTCGATCTGATTCTCATGGACATGCAGATGCCGGTTATGGACGGCTATGCGGCAACCACGCGGCTGCGCCAAATGGGCCTTTCGATTCCCATCGTCGCCTTGACCGCCAATGCCATGAAGGGCGACCAAGAGAAATGCACGGCCGCCGGCTGCTCCGCCTTCCTCGCCAAGCCGGTCGATATCGACGATCTGATGCGCTGCCTCGCCGAACAGCTTGGCGGAACGACCATCGCGAATCGAACGCCGATCGCACCGCTTGTTGCGAATGCCCAGCCCGAGCCTGCGACAGATAACGCAACGCTGGTCGGCTTCGTAAAAGAAAAGCTCAACGCCATGCACGTTGCCTTGCAAAACGGGCAGTTCACTTCGCTTGGCCAACTAGCGAGCAGCGTGAAGCAGACGGCCAAGGCTTCGGGCCACGGCGAGTTCCAAGCTGCGGCACTCCGACTTGAGGAACTCGCCGAACGGCAGGTAATTGCCGACATCGAAGAGGCCATCTGCGAATTCGCCGCACTCAATGAATCGCTTGCGCTGCGGTCGAGCCGTCCCGCCCCGCGGCCATCGGAGGTTGGTTTGAATAGGTCCGATTTGACGGGCCTTTCGACCCCCTCGCCGCAACTGGCAACCCGCAAGACCGCGCGCAGCCGGCCGCCCTTGGTATCGAGTCTGCCGATGGACGATGCGGATTTTCGGCAGATTGTCGAGGGCTTCGTCGTGCGGCTTCGCGAGCAGGCCACCGCAATGCAATCGGCGTGGGAGTCGCGGAATTTCGATGATTTGGCCCGCCTCGCACATTGGCTCAAGGGAGCGGGCGGGACGGTCGGATTCGATGCCTTCACTGCACCGGCAATGAACTTGGAACGATTTGCAAAACAGAAGAGAGCGGACGGGGTTAGCGATGCGCTCGACGAGGTGCTCGACCTGATCGATTCCGTCGCGATCCGGCCGGAGTGCGCAACGCGCTCCGAGAAATGAAGTTGGATATTGTTCGCGTAACGACCTGAATCGACATCTCGCAGAACGAGACGAATACGCGAGAAAGCCTAACAGTAATTGGAGTGTAACCCAATGGACGTGTCACTTGGTTCGTATAGCTCGACAGCGGCCACCTTAGCCGTCGCGCCCCCAACGGGCGAGTCGTCTCGCGTTGAAGGAGCTCCGACGAAAAGTATCGGCTGCTCTTCTTCGCGGGATCCCATCATGGATTCCTCGATCATGATTTTGGACGATGAGCCATACAACGTGATGGTCGTCCGCAAGTACCTCCGCGATGTTGGCTACTCGAATCTGCTGGAATGTACCGATTCCTCGGATGCCCTCAAAATCATCGCCCAGAAGAAACCGAGCCTCCTGCTTTTGGACATCATGATGCCGATGGTCAGCGGGCTGGACATCCTTCGCGCCCTGCGAATGGATGAGCATTCGAGACGGTTTCCGGTGCTGGTCTTAACGGCTTCAACCGACGCCGCGACCAAGCGCGAAGCCTTGGACTTGGGCGCGGCCGATTTTCTTCCCAAGCCGGTCGACCCCAACGACCTCATCCCCCGCGTGCGAAACGCGCTGACCACGAAGATTTACGAAGAACGCCTCGCCAACTATGCCGAGAAGCTCGAACAAGATGTTTGCAAACGAACGGCCGAATTGGCGGCGTCCCGCGAAGAAGTGATCCACTGCCTTGCCCGTGCCGCCGAATATCGCGACGACATGACCGGCCACCATGTGGTTCGCGTAGGCCGCTATGCGGGCATCATCGCGCGTGGGCTCGGCTTTAACGCGGCCGACTCGCAAAAGCTCGAATTGGCGGCACAATTGCACGACGTGGGGAAGATCGGCATCCCCGACGCGATCCTCAACAGCCCAGGGAAGCTCGATGCCGAACAATTTGCCGTGGTGCAAAAGCACTGTTCGTTCGGCAAGAATATCCTCACACCATTGAGCGAGCAGGAATCGCGAACCTTGCGGAGCCATGCCCAGCTTGGTGCCAGTCTACTTCAAATCAGCAGCTCGCCCATTCTGGTGTTGGCCGCGCGGATCGCACAAACGCACCACGAATGGTGGAATGGAAGCGGATACCCGCTCGGCCTGGCGGGCGAAGACATTCCGCTGGTAGGCCGAATCACGGCGGTGGCCGACGTGTTCGACGCTCTCAGCACACGCCGTCCCTACAAGGCGGCCATTCCGCGAGAGAAGTGCTTCGCCATCATGGCGGAAGAACGAGGCACGCACTTTGATCCGCGCGTACTGGACGCATTTTTCGCTCGCAGCGAGGAAGTGATCCAGGTGCAGATTGAGTGCATGGATTGCGAGTGACGGCTCAACGAGTAGGGATGTTGAACCGTCCGAACGTTCGACACCACGCGAAGGAACGCCTTAAAACCGACTGTCCGACGTCCGCTCGTAGCTCGCCGGAACGACGCCCACGGCGCTATTGGGTGCGCCGCTCAAAGAGCCGGGTGAGACGTTGCCGCTTCCGCGCGGCGTGTAGTCGCTCGATGTCCGGCCCGTGCTGCCGGGCCGATACGGCGGCGGATCGTTCGGGTCGCTGCTCGTCGCAGGTGCCGCCGCGGCGGCGGGTCGATAAGGCGAACTTCCAGCCGGAGTATAGCCGTTCGCGCCGGGTGTATAGCTCGCTGCGCCAGGCGTGAAACTGCTGCTCGGTGGATTGTAGCTTGCCGTACTTGCCGGCAAGCCGGGCGTTGTCGCCGCTACGGCTGCGCTGGGGGCAGGTATCCCAGTGCCGCGTGCCGAGGCGACGCCGATGGAAGTCGTCGCGACGCTACTGGAGTCCGCGTAACGATCGTCCACAACCGTCGGCGATGCAGATCGAACCGGGTTGTTGTTCATGCTCGATCCGCCGGCAGGTGGTGTCGCCGCCGGAATGCCGTTCGATGCGGGCATGTTGTAGCTAGGAGGTGCATAGGATGAAGCGGCCGGTGCAGACGGTCGCACGCCCGCTCCATAGCCCCCTTGCTGCGGAGCCGAATAGCCGGCACCTGGGGCATTCGCACCGGGTACTGGGCAACTATCGCCCGTGCAAGCCGGAGTGGCACTCGCAGGAGCCGCGCCGTATGGGCTAGCCGAAGCTGTAGGCGTTGAAGTCGTAGGATAATTATAGGAACTTTGCGTTGCCGCACCGGCTGCGTACGGATTCTGTGCCAAGGCCGGATATTGCTGGGAAGCGGCCGCCGGGGCTCCTGTTGCACCATACTGGGAAGCACCGTACTGGGAAGCAGCATACGGATTGGCAGTTGTCGCGGCACCGCTGCTCTGCGCGGCCGGGGCTCCATACTGTGCTTGTGCTGTTGGGTTGCCGTACTGCGCCGAAGGATTGCCGTACTGGCCAGCCGTCGCCGTCGCGCCGTAAGGACTGCTTGTATAGGGGGCCGCTTGCCCTGCACCGGCCTGCGCCGGAGCATAGGGGCCGGCACTCGCTTGACCGTAGCTTGGAGTGGAATTTGGGTAGCTGCCATAGCTGGCCGGTGCCGCGCCGTAAGGAGAGGCCGGCGCGGTCGTTGTGCCGCTTGCATAGCTGCCGGGGGCCGAGGCCAACGTCGAAGGCCGAGCCGGGGCCGATGCTAGCGACGAGGAGCTGGATGGACTGGTCGTGCTCGTCGTATGGAACGGGTTCCACCAAGTCGGCGACCAGCTCGAGCCGCCGCATCCGGTGAGTGCCGCTACCGTCACTATAGCCAACGTGCTTCTTGCGATCGAACTACGCATGATCAGGTGTCCCTCGTCCTGGAGAGAAAAGTCGGCCGCTGTCGTGGCCGCAGGTTATTTATTGTGTCGTTAAGGATCGGCCCGCCCCGAGAAGTCGCGGCCTACTGCTAACATCGAACTTTAGCGATTGTTTTGATGATTCCTTTTTTCCGGAATCGGCAATTTGTATCGATTGAGAGATGAGAAATACCGTAACACTTTACCGGAGTGAAGTAAATTCGAGGCAGATTACTTCGTGGGGCAGGTTTTTAACCTGCCTGAATTCTGGGCAGGTTGAAAACCTGCCCCACGAATACTCATTTCCACTCCGCTAAAAAGATACGAAATACTAAATTCGGGCGAATTGTACACTCCACAACGGGTGGGTCAACGCCAATGTTAGGAAATTGCGTGGAAAAGTGTGAGCGTCTTGATTGTGGGTCGGAAAATTAGTGTTAGAAGTGCCATCGTTGAAAGTTACCTATTTTGGTGCATCCGACTCAAGAATACGCTGGTTTCCGCCTCTGACGCAGCGATTTATGGCATGCGCGTTGAAAGCGAACGGAAAAGGCGGGCGGCCGCATCGCTTTTGCGCCGCAAGCCGTGCACTTCTAACCCTTTTAACGCCGGAGGCGTTCAATCCTGGATTGCGGAGCGATGGATGCCACCCCGTTGGGGTAAATGTTTGGTTGTGCGTCGTCGGCCCAGGGTGCGCTGCCCGAGAGATATTGTCGATAGTTTGTATACGAAGATTTTTCAGGCGGCGACTTGGGGGACGATAATTCCGTCGAGGAAGAGGGCTCCTTTGAGGACTTCCACGAGGATTTTCGATCCGTTGAGGACTTTCCATTTCTTGGATGCGGATTGCATCCGTTTGTAGACAATTGCCAGGCAAGCTGCACGTGATTCGCTGCCCTCGGTTCGCTTGGTTCGCAGTCGCACGGCGATGGGGCCAAGGCCGGTGACGATCTCACGTTCCGGAAGGTAGCCGTTACGGACGACCTGCCGTCGGCCCTGCTCATCTCGCGGATGGGCACGCTCGGCCAGCCACTCCTCGACCTCTTGCCGGATCATCTCTCCCAGCAGCTTCCGGGCACCTTCTCGACGAATCTCCGTCATCGCATCTTGGACCTGGGGGACTGGCACAACAACTCGATCAATGCTACTCTCACGCACGGTGGCGTACTCCTTGGGGATTGTGTTTGTGAACAATTCACTTTATCCCAAAGTACGCCGCCTTCTTCAACTCCTCATACACGACTTTCGGTTATATCTCGATGCCGACGCCGCAACCGCAGCCGCAGCTTCCGCGCGTGTCGCCGTTGGCACCTCCGCCGTCAAGGGGGCTGCTCGTGGGTGTGGTGTCGCTCGCGGTGCCCTGGTTTGCGAGGATGCCCGCTCCATGCGGCGCGGCGGGCGGTGGATTGATCGACCGCGTTGCAATACCTAGACCTTGCAGCCCGCTGGGGTCGGTGGCGATCATCGGGGCGTTGCCTGCGTAGCGGTTCAAGTTCGGGTCGCCGCCCGCGAAACCGGTTGGGTCTTCGCTGAGCCAGCGGCCAGTCAGTGCATCGTACCATCGAGCGGCATTGTTTTGCAAGCCGGTGGCAGAGTCCAACGGGCGAGTACTAAAAACGATTCGTGCCACCTTTCCCCATCCACGGCGATCACCGTCGCGACGAACTGGGAAGTCA
>JANXOJ010000073.1 GCA_025353625.1 Planctomycetota bacterium
GGCAGCTTGGTCGCCCGCCGTCTTGCCGGGCAAGGGGCTGATGGAGCACGACTTCCTCTATGCCGGCGAGGCGAAGGAGCGAAAGGTTTTCATCGTCAAGAAGGGCCAGATCGTTTGGACGTACGACGACCCGCAGGGCAAGGGTGAAATCAGCGATGCGGTAATGCTCTCCAACGGCAACGTCCTCATTGCCCATCAGTTTGCCGTCAAGCTGATCGCGCCGGATAAGAAGCTGCTTTGGAACTACGACGCGCCCAACGGCAGCGAGATTCATACGGCCATGCCGATCGGGCACGAGCACGTCCTCTACGTGCAAAACGGCAGCCCGGCGATGGCGAAGGTTGTCAACATCGCAACGGGCAAGACGAAGCTGGAGTTCGAGCTACCGGTGAAGAACAAGAGCGTTCACGGCCAGTTTCGCCATGCGCGGATTACTGCCGATGGAAAGCTACTTGTGGCCCACATGGACTCGGGCAAGGTCTGCGAATACGACGCTCAAGGCAAGGAGACGTGGACGATACCCGCGCCCGGCGTGTGGGGCGTGCAGCCGCTGAAAAATGGGAACGTACTCATCACCAGCCGTGCGGGGGTGCGCGAGGTGACGCACGACGGCAAGACGGTGCTGATGATTGCTCCATCGGACTTGGCTGATTACAAACTTGCCAACTTGCAACTCGCCTGGCGGCTGCCCAACGGCAATACGGTATTGAATAACTGGCAAAACGCCTGGACCAAAGATTCTGGAATTGAAAGCGGCCGCGCCGTGCAGGCGTTGGAAGTCGCGCCGGATAAGAAGGTGGTCTGGGCACTCCGTTCATGGAAGGAACCCAACCTCGGCCCCGCCACAACGATTCAATTCCTAGAAGAGTCGAGTGCGCCGGAGGATGTGAGCTTTGGGGGAATCCGATAGATGGATCCAACTCGCTTTCGACTTCTCTACGATGGCCAGTGCCCCTTTTGTCGCCGCGAGGTCGAGTGGCTGAAAAAACGCGATCGACGCGACCAGTTGCTCGTGGAGGACATCGCCGCGCCGGACTTTCGCGCCGATAGCTACGGCTTGACCCAAGATCAGGTAATGGGCGCGATCCACGGCATTCTCCCCAACGGCCGTGTGATCGTCGGCCTAGAAGTCATCCGCGAAGCCTATCGCGCCGTGGGCGTCGGCTGGATCGTGGCCCCCACCGGCTGGCCCGGATTGCGTTGGATCGCCGACCGGTGCTATCGGATATTCGCGCGGAACCGCGTTCGCCTGGGGCGTTTCGTCGGCGGCCGGTGCGATCCGGATCGATGCAAGGCGTGAGAACGTCGCAACGATTCTCTAATTCAGCGAGGGATCGATCGGCACATGCTTGATGCCTAGCAAATCTGGCAACATGCCGGCCGTTGCACGCCGGAAAAGACGTTCCCAAAGGTCGTCGCGGGCATCGAAAAGGTCATCGATCCGTGCGGGCGTCGCCTGCCAGGAAAGCTGCTCGATCTCGCTTTCAAGCTGCCCTGGGCCCCAGCCGGCGTGCCCGACGAACAACTTGAAATCGCCTCCCTGACGTACGAGTTCATCGAGGTGGTGCTTTTTCGCGGCGAAGAAAACCCCTGGAACGATCTCAATCTCGCCCAGTCCTTCCAAGGTATGGATTGCCATGATCGGCCCGGAAACGGGGCCTCCCAAGTGGATGGGCAGCCGGCTTTCGCAGGGCGACTCGCCCACCTGCCGCCAAAGTTCCTGGACGGTCTTGCTAGTTGGTCGGTTAATTACCAGTCCCAAGGCACCCATATCGTTGTGCTCGATCAGCAGAACCACCGTCTGGATAAAGTTGGGGTCCAATAGCTGCGGTGCTGCCAGCAATAGCTGTCCTTCAAGCGATTCCATGATTTACCCTCCGATGCTAAATTATAATACCGTGGACGAGTAGGATGGGGGAAGGGGAACGAGATTCCGCCAGTTGCCGCGATGAGTCCGTTTTCCGCTGTGCTATGCTACTATGCTACAGTCGAACTTAGGGCATCGGCCCCGTTGGTAGTTGTTCGAGGGCCTGCTTGAGGTTCTTTTGGGCCGATTCGTTCTGGGGTTCGATGGCGAGCGTTTTTTGCCATTCGCTGATTGCCGCTTTCATATATCCCTTTTGGGCCATGGCAATGGCCAGGGAATTGTGTGCCGAGGCAAAGTCGGGGCGCAGTTCGATGGCGCGGCGGAAGCAGATGGCGGCCTCCAAAAGACGACCTCGCTGTAGCGACGCAATTCCAAAGCGGTAATGCATAACCGCGTCGCTGGACTTCAGCGGCAAATGGTTTTCCCAGTCCTGGAGTGCCTCATCGATCCGGCCGCATTCAGCCAAGTCCATCCGTAGATTGCTGTCGGCGTCAATAAAGTTGGGGCGGATTTCCAGCGAGCGGCGATAATGCTCGATCGCCTCCTCGCGATGACCGCCGATCGAAAGCGCCGCCCCGTAATTGTTCTCGGCCAGCCAATTCCGCGTGGTGCTTTGCAGTGTGTCGTGCCAAAGCGTTTCGGAATTGCGCCACGTAGCGGTTTGCCGCCAGGCCGCACAAGCGAGAATGGCCAGCCACAACGCAGCCAAGCCGGCGGGCCAGAAACCGATGTGGAACCGGCGGATGTGAAATTGCAGCAGGCCGGTCGCGGCGAGGCCCAGGCCGATGTGCGGCAGATAGGTGTAGCGGTCGGCCATCGCCTGCTCGCCCGCCTGCACGAATCCGATCACCGGCAGCAGCATGCCGAGATACCACAGCCAACCGACCAAAAACGCCGGGCAGGTTTTCCGCCAGCGTAGGGCCGCGAGTGTGGTGGCGACGAGGATGGCCAATGCCGCCAGACCGCGCCAAAGTTGTAAAGTCGAACCCGGATGTGGATAGAAGCAGGCCAGATTTCGCGGCCAAAGGAATTGGCCGATATAGGCGACATACGCCACCATCGAATTCACCGCACGCGTGGAGAACGACATCTGTTCGATCGG
>JANXOJ010000423.1 GCA_025353625.1 Planctomycetota bacterium
GGCTCGTAGTAGCCGACCCGAACCGGGTAATGCCGGTGGAGCCAAGGGGCCTCACTTCGGGCGCGTTGGCGAAAGAGACAATCGGGTCGCGATTGGCTTCGGCCTAGCAACAGGCAAAACCCCGAGCGTCCTGGAAGCGACTCTGCCGCCGAGCGAAGATTGATCGTCGTGTGCCCAGCGGCTAAGCCCGTCGGAGAGCGGGCACCGACCGAAGGTTGGTCCACGGGAAATCCGCCCGTCCGGTTCGATGAGTGGGAGGTGGAAACGGAACAGGGCATGTGGATCTTGAGACGCAGACGGGGAAACCCCGCCACGGAATTATGCCAAAGCCAAAACCACCGCGCCACCTCTCGACTCTACGCTTTTGCCCTTTTACTTTCCATCGTCCAGGTCATCCCAGTCTACCGTTCGAGTTAGGGGACTCCCTTTCGATTCGTTGGACTCCAAATTAAGTGAGTTACTGTCGTACGTCAATATTCGCCCCTTCAGCGGACCATTTACGACTTTGAATTGAAAAACCTCTCGAATGTAGGTGGTACCTCCGTATGGAGCTGAAATCGCGTCCTCTTTCCAGTCGCATCCTGGCTCTAGTCTTGATACCGCTGTGATCATCGGTTTCGCCCCTTCGCCCGTTGGGTATGCAAGGTAATGCAACCGCTTGGCTTTGTCCGGAGTCCAGACGATGAGACGCACCACACCATTTGGCGACTTAACCACGGTAAGTCCGTGGTCACCGCACGGGGTTGGATTGCCCTTGTCGTTAAGCATGACTTCAATAGTGAAATCGTCACGCACTTCACCCTTTCGCTTTCCTAATGCATAATCTGTCACAAACATGCACGCAGCAAGAACTGCCACCAACTTGAGAAACCTAGCCATCGCTTAATCTCCTCTGGAACAAAAGGCGTCGAGTCCGAAAAGGGGGAGTCCGAAAAAGGGGACATCACTGATTTTCTTCGTTGCGAGGGCGGCCGGGACCGCGAAGCGTGAATCGCAGTCCTAAACGCTCGGCAGTCTCGGCCACCCACTTATCATCGCCCAACGGTCGCCCGCGGTCAACGCACGCGCGCACGCCCTCCAACTGCTCATCGCGAAGGGCCACGTTCACTCGCGCCGTCCAATTCCGGGGCCGCTCGACGGGCCATTCCGCCAATACCCGCTTGTCGTCACATCTCCGTCCGTCGGGGTATCGCTCGAACGGCTCGGCCAAGACGCGTTCCAATGCGGCAACGCCTTCGGGCTTGTGGAGAAACGCATCCGACCGTTGCCACGATTCAGGACGTGGTACACCATTCCTCCTCCTACAGCTCGGGCGGTTCGCGGCATACTGTCAGATTTCTGCTCACCCCTCCTCTGTCAATATCAGTGATGTCCCCGTTTCCGGAACGGAACGTTTCGTATCAAGCTTTCGCAGCCGTCGATCTTTTCCCCAGGGATGAAGGGGAGATCGGCTTCAGACGGCGACTTTTACTTTGCAATCTCGACGCGCGCCTACTTGCCCGCCGGGCTGTCGCATAGAAATGTGTACCAACCGAGTCGTTGCGACACGGCCGCCGAGCCTTGGTAGAGATTGAAATCGTGCTTTCGCCCCACTTCACAAGCGACGTTGACGACCTCCAACTTGCCGTCCGCCGAGCCAGAGGGTCCGACGAACCCCATCGCTTCCGGGCCGTTCCGCCCATAGAGATGCGAGTACCACTTGAGAACCTTGTCGGAGCAATTCTGGGTAACGAGAATCCGTTCCACGGCCAAGGGGGCTAAGCCCTCGGGGCAGGAGGGTTCCAGCCAATCGAAGTTCATGGCGGCGGCCAGCAACATCGCGCGAATGGGCCGGCTTGGACCGTTGCGCCACGCGGCAAGGACTTCCGGCGCGAGGCTGCGGCCGGACATGCTTCCGCCCGACAATAACTGCAACGCCCCTCCCACCGCACGAGCACCCAGGCTGTAGCCGATAAGGCAGACTGGCGTCCCACGCGGGAGATTGGGCAGCAGGCGTGCCAGGTAATAAGCCTCGGCGTCGGTACGGCAGACCTTCAATTGCACATCGGCACGCGGCCGCCGTGCGATGCGGTCGGCGGGCCAAGACCAGACCACGAGACGAAACGCACCGCCGCACGACTGCCGCTTCATGGATGCGTAAATCTCGTTTCCGTGTTGGACGGCCCAATCGTCGTCGGTCAGATTGCCGTGCAGCAAGACGGTCGTTGGAACTCCCGGCCGGCCGGCGATTTGAAACGCGACTGCATCCGAAGGCTGCCACTTGCCGCACGAAGACGATTCATCGAGCCGCCAGTATCGGATTTGCGAGAAGCCCGCATCGAGGTCGCCGCAACTTGGAGCACAGCGCGAATTCACGAGCCAGACCTCGGAGGACGAGGCGCACATCTTTGCATCGATCTTAACCGGCTCGTCGGCCCTCGTCGTGTGGGAGGGCGATACCATACTTGGGATAACCCAAGCAGCAAAGATGATCGTTGCAATCGTTGGGCGCGAACGAACGCCGTGGATGGGCTGGCTGAACATACGGGTATTGGGGGTAAGTCGCGGCGGAGGGTCGGTCATCGCTTTTGCGACGGCTATTCTTCGTGTCGTAACGTGCCGCCTCCAATTCTACCGCGCAATAACGCACCGCGTATAAAAAAGTAATCGTAAAATGTTTACAAAAAACATCGCGATGAATTTGCACATCTTCAATCTTGGTGTAGAGTTTCCATGTTGATGAGGAACATTGAGACAGCGATTCGGTTTTTAAGGGAGGTGAGAATTATGCGTAGACTGTTCGTTTTAACGGCTTTGTTGACTTTGCTAACGCCCACGGTCGGATGCGAGTCTTGTTTCCCCAAACTTTTCCGCGGCGAGCAAGCACCGGCCTATCCGGTCTGTGCGCCTGCTTGCGGCCAACCGTGTGCCCAGGGCTGCGGGATGGTCGAAGGTTGTTCATCTTGTGGTGGTGCTCCCAGTATTGGACCGGTTGCGGAAATGACGCCCGGCCCAGGCCCCTGATTTTGCATCGACGATATTACGCCATGCCTGGGTCGTTCAAAGATGCATCCGGGTCGGTTTCGCAGTCCTGAACGAAACCGACTCGGATGCTTTGCGCTGGCGACGATTAATTGTCTACGGAGCGCGTGGTAACCTTGGTCGGTGGGGTTTTTCATGGATGTTGTTTGAACCACGAAAAACACGAACTGCACGAAAATGAGTTATAGGGAAGCTAAGACCTCCATCGAACGTCCAGCTATCTCGTTTCTCATTCTTTCGTGATCTTCGCGCCTTTCGTGGTTATTGCCCTAGTCTCGAAGGCAATTTCCAGGGATTGGAAGCCATCTTGCGAAAGCCGGCGATCGGTTGGCGAAAATTTCGGGAGTAATCGCCAAACCATTGCCCCCGACTTCCAAAGCGGCCATAATGGCGTCCATGAACCGCAAAGGAATGGGCTGCTTGATCTTGTTTGCCTTGCCGTTCGCCTGCGTCGGCGTGGGGATGGGCATTTGGCTGTGCCATTCCGTTCTCACGTACTGGAAAGTTTCCGATTGGGAGGAAGCCCGTGCGACGATCCTGGAAACCAAGCTGATCGAGCATCATGGCGACGATAGCGTTACCTACGAGGTAACTGCCAAGTATCGATACACGTACAACAATCGAGCCTATAGCGGCACGCGAGTCTGCCTCGATTTCGGCAGCGACAACATCGGCAACTTCCATCGCTTGAAGTACGACGAACTGACAAAGGTAAAGCAGAACGGCGGTTCCACGCGCTGCTACGTCAACCCGAGTCAACCTGCCGATTCGATTCTCTACCGCGATTTTCGCTGGCCAATGGTCTTCTTCAAGATGATCTTCGCAGTCGTTTTTGGATCGGTCGGCCTGGGCCTGATGGCGGGAGGCATGGTTGCCTACACGAGGATGCCGCGGAGTAAAGTGGCAGCAGATATTTCGAGCGATACGCCCTGGCTGGCGCGCGGCGATTGGGCCAGCGGGCGACTCGTCTATTCGGAAACGGGCAAGGCCCTCGTCTTCGGCATCATCGCGATTTTCTGGAATATCGTCGCCGTGCCCGCTTGGTTGGCCCTGGCCGACAAACTGCCGATGCCGGAAGGAAATTTGCGGTGGGTTATTTATGGCATCGTGAGTGTCTCCGGTTTGCTGCTCTACGGGGCCTTTCGTGCTTGGCGAAGCTGGCGGAAGTTTGGCGAGTCGTCTTTCCAAATGGCCTCCGTGCCGGGCGTCATCGGCGGACAACTGGCCGGTGTGATTCAAACCTCGACCAAGATTCTGCCCGAGGATGGCTTCCGTTTGAAGCTGCGTTGCATCCAAAAACTGACGTCCGGTTCGGGCGAAGACCGTTCGACGCACGAGCACGTTCTTTGGGAGGACGAACGGGTGATCTCGCTGGAATTGGCAACCGCCGATCCCACGCGATCGGCAATCCCCGTTTTGTTTGGCATCCCCATTCATTGCCGACAGACCGACATGAAGCCCTCCGACGACCAAGTGCTCTGGCGGTTGGAAGCTTCGGCAGATACGTCCGGCAGCAATTACAAGGCCGTCTTTGAAGTTCCCGTCTTCCAGACGCCGGAAAGCGATCCAAATTTCCAACTTGAAGACGGCACGATGTCCGCCTACGATGCACCCTTAGATATCGAGAAAGTGTTGCACGCAGCAGGCGTGATCCGCACGACTCCGCCCGACGGCGACGGGCAGCGGTTCATCTTCCCGGCGGCCAGGAACCTGGCAATCACTATCGGGCATACACTTTTTACGGCCGTTTGGAGCGGGATCATTTATGCGATGTGGATCTACCATGCGCCGATCGTTCTGACCGTCATTTTCGGCCTGATCGACATCGTCATGATCTACGTCATGCTCGATGTCTGGCTCTATCGAAGCGTACTCGACGTCGCGCGGAGCCATGTGGCGGTGAGCAGCGGCTGGCTCGGCCTGGGCACGCATCGCGAGTTGCCGATTGCCGATGTAGTCAAGATAGAAACCGATAAAGCAATGGAAACCGGCAATCGAGTTTATTACAATTTGTACGTGACCTACAAGCCCGGCAAGAAGATCAAGTTTGCCAAGAACCTGCCCGGCAATTGGACCGCCAAATGCGTTATCAAAGCCATTAACGAAGCGATGGGGCGCGGAAAGTAGCAGGCACTCTCCGAGTGCCGTCCGCCGATTCTCCGCTTCTCGGGAGGGGGAGAGAGGCTGCGGGTGAGGGCCGGAACAACGGCACGCGGAGCGTGCCTTATACTTTGAACCATGAACCAACCGATCGCACTTTCCGCTTGGCAATTAACCGTCGCCGCGTCGCTGATCCTCGTCAGCGCGGCCATCTCGGCATCGCTGCAACTTGGCCTGGGCCGACGCTTGCTTTTGGCTGCCGTGCGCACGACGGTGCAACTGCTTCTGATCGGCTACGTCCTCAAATGGGCCTTCGAGCCGGGAAGGGCTTGGTACTACATCGTCGCATTGATGTCGGCCATGTCGCTCATCGCCGGCATCGCCGCCGCGCGTCGCACCGAACGCCGCTACAAGGGCATCTGGCTCGATAGCATCATTTCAATGTGGGCCACAAGCTGGATTATGACCGGCATTGCCCTGTTCGGCATCGTTCAAGTGCAGTCGGCAGCCCAGCATCCGACGTGGTGCAATCCGCAGTACGCCATTCCGCTGCTCGGCATGATCCTCGGAAATACGCTCAATGCGGTTTCGTTGAGCCTCGACCGCGCGACGCACGAACTGGCCACGAAGCGCGATCAGGTGGAAACCTTGCTCGCCCTGGGGGCCACGCGCTGGGAGGCCGGTCGCTGGGCCGTGCAGCAGGCCGTCCGCATCGGCACAATCCCCACCATCAACGCAATGGCCGTCGCCGGGCTGGTCAGTCTGCCGGGGATGATGACCGGGCAAATCATCGCCGGGCAAGACCCCAGCCAAGCCGCTCGCTACCAAATTATGATCATGTTCCTCATCGCCGCCGGCACGGCCTTGGGGACGTTCAGCGTCGTATTGCTCGGCTACCGCCGGCTATTTACCGCCGATCACCAATTTCTGCCGAGCCGACTGCGGAAGGTGTAAAATGACTCGATGCGCAATACGTAACGTATATCGACTTGCCGCGCTACTGTTCGTCCTGCTGTCGCAATCGCTTCCGGCCGCCACCAACCCCGGTGCCCTTGAGGCCGACGTGAAGAGCGACTACTCCCACATCCGCGTCCGCCGGCACGGGCAGCTTCGCTCGATGATTTTCGTCCGCGACCGCGGCGAGGAAGTTGCGGAAACGATCTTAAACATCAAGCGGCCCTACGAACTGGTGTCGCCCTACGCGCGGGTCATGTTCTCCAGCTACTTCTTCGTACCCAAGCAGGAAAAGGCCCTCATCGTCGGCCTTGGCGGCGGGGCAATGGTTCACTTCTACGAACATTACGACGCCGAGGTCAAAGTTGACGCCGTGGAGATCGACGCCAAGGTCGTCGAGTTGGCCGAGAAGTATTTCGAGGTCCACTCGAAAGGCAATACGAAGATCATCACCGACGATGCGTTCCGCTATTTCAAATCGAACGAGACGCGATACGACGTAATCTATATGGATGCCTTCCTCAAGCCCTCGGACAAGACCGATACGACCGGCCAACCGCTGGAATTGAAAACGGTCGAGTTCTACAAGGGGCTTGAAAAACAACTCGCGCCGAGCGGAGTCGTGGTGATTAACTTCAACGCCCACCCCGGTTTGGCCGCGGACCTTGCAACGATGAATAAAGTCTTTGCGCAGGTCTATGCGTTCCGCTGTTCCGCGCCCAATCTGATTGTCGTTGGCAGTTGGGATAAGACCCGCATGTTGCCCGTCGCGATGCGCGAGAAAGCCAAGGAACTCGACCGCCGCTTCAAGACAACGTTTTCGTTCCAAGGCGTGGCCAATGGATTGATGGTGCCCAGCGCGATCCAAGGGCGTTAGGAGTTCGGCTGCGAACGCATACGCAAACGCATCCAGCTTGGGCAGTCGATGGCCATAGCCGCTCCCGGTATATCGCCCCGCCGCGTTTATCGCGGCGCGGTAAGCAATAATTCGACCGGCTCGCCGATGGCGGGCGGGGGCGGAACTTTGACGTCCAACTGCACAACGCGGCGGTTGCCGGTGATGAGTTTCTCGGAAGCCAGCTTATAGTCGCCGGGCGGGACGTCCTTGATGGTGAAGCCGCCTTCGTCGGCAAGGTCGTCTATGGCCGCTTCGACAAGAAGCCGGTAAGCGGTGCTCCCGTCCAACTGATCGGCGGCAAAGGCGACCAAAAGCTCCGCGAAGTGACGACCGACGACGAAGGCGG
>JANXOJ010000434.1 GCA_025353625.1 Planctomycetota bacterium
AACTCCGTAAGCGGCTGGGCGATCTTGATTCGGGCGTGAAAGAACTGGTTGATGGCCTGTCGGCTGAAACCCTCGAAGAACTTGGCGAAGCCCTATTTGATTTCAAGGTCCATGCCGACTTGAATGGTTGGCTGCAAGCACATCGGTAGGCTGTCGTCATCAGCGGCCCGGTTGTCGCTGTGGATTTGCGCGAACGATTCGATTGTTGTCGCATTCCGGACATAGCCAAGCATCAGGCAATGCCAAGGCTTTTCGCGTTCGACGCTGAATGAAAAGGTATGCCAAGGCATCGCACTCCTTTAACCCCCTACGGCCTTGGCTGGGACGGTTCACGCCTCTAGCCGATTGCCGTGTAACACTTTTTGCGATTCGGTGTGGGAAGAAGACTTCTTTTGCCCACTAGAAGCAGCCTTTTTCTGATAGATGGCCGCGAGCGTTTCTTCGTAACCGGTCACCATTCGCTCGACGGATGAGTGTTCCAGCACATGCTGCCGACCCGCCCGGCCCATCGCAGTCGCGCGGACGCGATCTTGCAATAGCTCGATCGTGCGAGCGGCCAGTTGCACTTCGTTGCCGGGCTCAACCAGGTAGCCAGTTCGCCCGTCATGTACGGCCTGATCGACGGAGCCGACGCGCGTGGCTACGACCGGCTTCTCGGCGGCCATCGCTTCCAGGATTGAGACCGGGTTGGCCTCCATGTGCGAAGTCAACGCAAGAACGTCGATCGTCGAAAGCACCTCCGGCACGTCGCTCCGCGTGCCGACGAAGCGAACTGCGTGGCTAATTGCAAGCCCTTGGGCCAAGTTCTCAAGCTCCTTGCGGCGCGGACCATCGCCGATGACCACAAAGCGAGCCTTGGGGATAACGTGCAACACGCGCGCGGCGGCGCGAAGGAACAGGGCATGATTTTTTTCGGGACGCAATGCGGCCAAGATGCCGACGGTCGGCGCATCGCTGGGTAGTTCAAACTCCTTGCGAAGCTCGGCATTGGGAGGTCGCGGACAGAACCGCTCGACGTCGACGCCGTTTGGAACGACGCAAATCTTCGACGCCGTGCATCCCTCGTGAGCAGCAAGATAACGACCGTGCGGCTCCGCTACCGCGATGAACGCATCGGTGATCGGGGCTAGCAAGCGGTTGGCAAACTGCACGCGGTCGGGCCATCCAGTGGAGTGCAACGCCGCAGCAATGACGGGCACGCCTGCCCATCTTGCGGCAAGGCGGCCCCAAAACATCTTGTCGCCGGCACCCACGGTGACCACGGCATCGATGCGGCGGCGGCGCATGAGCTCGGACAGTCGCCAAAGCACGCCGATATCGGTCTTGCTCGCAAGCAACTTGCTAAAGACGGGGATTTCCAGCGAGAGCGTTTCACCCAGCGGGCCAAGTTCTTTCATACAGCAGAGTTCCGGCAGGAACCGCGAACGGTCCATGCGGCGAATCAACTCGACGAGCAGCGTTTCCGCCCCGCCAACCGGCATGCTGGTGATGACGAACATCACGTGCATCGGCCCGCGATCTTCCAGATCGATCAGTTGTTTGCGATGAGAGAACATGCAGCTTTTTCTAAATGAGGATTTGGTTGCAATAATGAAGTCCCATGCTCAGGGGCAGGCTCGCGCTTGCGATCGAGAGCCGTGCGGTAATCGTAGCTTCGCACGAAGAACTTTCGCGGATCGTCGAGGAGCCAGTTCTTCATGCGGGGCATCTCATTGACGGCGCATATTCGCTGCAAATGAAAGGCATCGCCGCCCGGTAGATTCCATCCACCGTAAGCCGAGCAGACGGCCTCATAGCCAGCTTCTTCCGCCAAGGCAAAGGCTTGATGGCTCAAGTTCGCGCGTAGCCCAAAGGGGAATGCAAAGTAGCGAATGGGCCGTCCAATCGCGGCGGCAAGTACCTCGCGAGCGACGACCAACTCCTTGTGGAGCGTTAGCGGATCGGTGATCTTTCCTAAGTCAGCATGACTATAGGTATGGGCACCGATCTCGATGCCTGCGGCGGCCATGGCCTTGATCTGTTCCACATTATTCACGGGATGCGAATGGCCGCACTTCAAATCGTGCTGGAACGGTAAACCTTGCAGAGTGTTTTGTGCGGTGATGAAATAGGTGCAGGGAATCCGCTCCTTAACGAGCAGGGGAATCGCTTCCTGGCAGTTCTCCGCATAACCGTCGTCGAACGTGATGTGTAACGCGGGCCGGTCGTTGATACCGCAGCGAATCCGCCGCTGAACCTCTTCCATGGAAATCAAGTCAAAATGGTCCCGCAACCAGCGAATCTGCTCGGCGAACGCCTTGTTGGACATGGTCCATTCGGTGTCCGCGTCGTCGGCAATGCGATGGTAGTACAGCAGAGCGATCGGCATGCGCCGCTGGGCTTTGAAGCGGCGATAGAGCGACCAGCGTATCGGCGACACCCCGCAACGGTAGAGTTGAATTAGTATGTTTTTCCAAAGGGGCATGATACGATCGTCAATTTGACTGTTGTTCGCAATACTGCACGTAGGCAGAAATGATACGATTCCATCGACACTAGCGCGTCGGGCTAGCGTCAATCATTTCGCTCCGCGCAAAGGCTTGGATCGCTTCGGTGACGTGTGCCGGCAGGGCATCGTAGCCGGGGCCCGTTTGCGTCCACCAACGCTTGACCTCCCGACTGGCTAGGTAAACGCGATTTCGCAATTGCGGCAGCGTGCGGTTGGGAACGACGCGCAAGGCAAGCATCGCCCGTGGCTCGGCACGGAAGTGAGGCTTGTAGGGTTCGTCGCCGCGGAGGAAGTCGACCGCGCGGTCGCCTTGCTCGATGGCCCGCTTGATGGTCGCGGCTGTGATCAGATGTCCAGGTTCATCGCCGAGGTTTTCGGTGTCGATGCCCGCCTGATAGACGTAGGTGATTCCCTGGGCGTTCATTTGATATTCGACGGCGACGGTGCGACCATCGAGTTCGAGCGCGAGGAACTGCAACTGGCCGGCAGCCAGAAGGGCATGCGTGGTTTCGCGATGAAACTCGACGAATTGCGGCGATGCAAAGCAGCCTGGCTCGTTCAGCATCCGCCGTCGCTTCTGATGCAATTCGACGAAAACGTCCCACATGGCATTGAGTTGGGTTGTCGTCTCGGCACATCGCACCACGGCTCGCCCGGTTTCAAACAAATCCCGATCGGCGCGGCGAAGCTTCTTGCGATGGCCCTTCGAGACCATCATGAGGAACTCTTCCCACGAGTCGGGCAAGGTCAGCCGCCAGCAGCGGATTGGCGTATTTTCATGCTGCGAGCATTTCCGCTCCGCAAGCCGTTGGAGCAATTGTACGGTGGCCGGGTCGTCGGCCGTGATGCCGTCGATTTCCATCAAGTCCCAGGCGTGGCGTCCGCCCAGGACGCAGTTGGGACCGGTAAGATAGTCGGCCAGGGCGTCGGTCACTCGCTCAACGTCGTGCGGCAAGCAAAGCAAGCTCAGAAATTCGGAAAAGACCTCACCCGTGCCAAGCCAGCGGAGAACCGAGCCTTTCCCGGCGGAAGGCTGTTGATACCAGGGGGCAATGCCGATGAGTCGTTCGGCTTCGTCGTAAACTCCCAGCACGAACAGTCGCGCACCGCTGCCCGTGTTGGACGCGGGGCCGTAGTGTTTCCACCAACTCGACAGCCACGTCCAGGAGCGGAACGGCACTCCGTTCGCAAGCCGATCCCAGGAATCTGCCAGCGGTGCAATCTCTTCCAGCGAGGAAAAAGCTATGGTTCTCATATACAAATCTTCGTTACGCTCCCGTTGGAAGCAAATTGTTTTACAAAGAAATCAAGAAATAGGGCCGAAATGCGGCAGATATTAAATCGCCTGTAGGGACCGATCCTGCCTGGCGTTCCCACGGATATTGGAAAGGCACGGAGGCTCGTTCCCTACGGAATTTGTTGACGTTTCGCACGGTGTTGTCTTTTCGCAACATGCGTGGAAACTTTTTAAGCCTGAATTTGTCGTTGCCGGTTACTGCAAACCGTGACCGCCCAATACCTTAACCGCCGTCGGGCGGCAGTCGAACGGCCGATCCCAAGGGACTGGCATCCGCTTTGCATGCAATCGAATAACGAATCGCCTCGACCAAGGAAAAGCAATCCATGAACGCAAAATCGCACGCGATCTCCGAACCTCGTGAACTGGCTCGACTGCTGGTTGTCTATTGGCGGCGTTGGGCAATTCCGGCCGCAATCGTTACAACCCTCGCCGCCGGTTATGCAACGATTGCGCCCAAGACCTGGCAAGCCTCGCAGGCAATGATCGTCCGCAACGAAGCGAGTATCGGCGAGTCGAGCCCCGGCAAGTTTCACGGGCCGGAGGATCTCAAGACGATCCAAGAGACGATCGTGGAAATCTCCAAGAGTCGCGGCGTGATGCAAGCGGCGTTGCAAGAGATCGGTCCTCCGACGAACGATACGAGCACCGCCGCTTGGCCGAGCGATAAGCAGCTTGCCGAGGTTCAAAAGGTCGTCAAGATCGTGCCTCCCAAGGGCGTTGAGTTCGGCACGTCCGAGGTCTTCTATCTGGAAGTTCGCGACAACGACCGTAAGCGAGTTGCGGCTCTATGCACTGCGCTCTGCCGCCAGTTGCAGATTCATTTGCAGGACATCCGCAATGCCAAGGCGGAAAGCATGACGGATGAGTTGAGCAAGAGCGTGCAGGTTGCCAAGAGCGATCTACAGGCCGCGACGAAGCAATTGACCGCATTGGAAAAGGAGGTCGGCAGCGATCTATCCGAACTCCGCTCGCTCTTAGATTCCAATTCGAGCGACACTTCACTGCGCCGCACGGTTTCCGAGATCGAGAACGAGTTGCGGCAGGTTCGGGCCACTTCCAAGGGCAATCGGCAAATGCTCGAAATCTTGCGGGATGCCGAGACCGATCCCAGCCGCTTGGTCGCCGCGCCAAACCGACTGTTGGAAGCGCAGCCCGCGTTGCGACGGCTAAAAGACGGCTTGGTCGATGCCCAAATTCGCACCGCGACGCTACAAGGCAAGATGTCGGCCGATCATCCCGAGGTCTTGTCTGCGAAAGAAAGCGAATCCCAGGTCGCGCAACGACTGCACAACGAACTGGCTACCGCCATTCGCAGCATTGAAGGCGAATCGCGGTTGGATGACAATCGCATTGACTTGCTCGAAAGGCAACAGAAGAACGCATCGCAACGCCTCACCCGCCTGGCCGGTTTACGGGCCGTTTATGCAAACATTCTTGCGGAAACGAACCACCGTGCCCGGCTCTTGGAACATGCCGAGCAGGCCCTCACCGACGCGCGTTCTAGCAGTGCTAGTGCTCGGGCGGCCAGCTTGATTGCAATGGTCGATGCGCCCGACACGGGTAGCGGCCCAGTCAGCCCGACGCGAACCGCGATTCTTCTCGGCGGCCTACTTGGCGGCTTAGTGACCGGCTTTGGCGTCGTACTGTTGACCGTTCCAGCGACCGTTCCGGCGACCGTCAAAAAAGAGCCGGCGATGGAAGCGGTAGCTATCGTACCGATGAAATCGCCCGCCGCCGCCACTTTGCCCGGCACGGCGTTGATCGCCTACAGCATTTCGTCCCTCGACAAAGTAGTTCATCCATCGCGGTCGCTTGAACCGTGGAGCATGCCCGCCGGGGCCGGCGATCGGGGCCTTTCCTTCAAGCAGGCATTGATGGTGCTCAATGAGCGAGGCCAACTCCAGGGCACGAATCCTTCGTAGTGTGAGCGACGCACACGGCAAACGCGCGCTCGGCGTAGACACGGCGATTTGGGTAGAGTTGCGCCGGGAGAGGTTTTCGCTTCTGATGGTGGAGTTGATTCA
>JANXOJ010000438.1 GCA_025353625.1 Planctomycetota bacterium
CGGCTTGCACCCGATAGCTGACGACCCAATGCGAATGGGCTTCGGCTACATACAGCAGCGACTGATCCGTGGAAAGAGCGATTCCACTGGCATAGTCCAGCCCCGTATCGGCGATTTTCTTTTCCCCCTTTTGAAGGAACCAAACGCGACTTTGTTCGCCCTTGGCCGCGCCGGGATCGGTGATATAAATCGTGCCGTCGCGGCGGACGACGAGGTGATTTCCCCGCACGGCCGAGGCGATTTCGGTGACTTCCGCACGTTCCTTGGTCTCGTGGTAGGCGACGCACTGCCGCTTGCCGCCAACCGCGTAAATCTGGCCATCGCCACCGATGGCTATCCCGCGATTTTGCCGCGAGTCGGCCAGCACGAAGCGTACTTTGCCATCCAGCCCGAGGCAGTAAATCTTGTCGTCTTGTCCATCGTTGAAATAGACCTCGCCTTTTTCGTTCGCAGCCAGTCCGTCGATGTGCCGATAACCTTCGGCGGCAATTTGCCACGTCTGGTCGGGCACGAGTATCTCCTGGAGCTGCGAGGATCCAGCACCCGTATGGATCGGTGCCGGCCAGTCTTTCCAGAGCCAACGCATGGCATCGGGATAAATCTTGGCAGCGTCTTGGCCATCGTGGCCGCGCTCGCCCCAGAAATGATTCACTTCGTAGCCGGCAAAAACCAGTGCCCTTTCCATTTCCTGGTTGGCCATCCACCAATCGCCGCCGTAGATGTTCAGGTCGTGCGAGCCATCTTGCAGAAAGACTCGGAGCGATTTAGGCTCGGTCTTGCGAAGGAGCGTCGGATAGACGTTCGCCCCACGCAGCCCGACGTACGTGCCGATGGAACTGAACACCCGCCGAAACGCATCGGGCCGCTCCCATGCGGCGGTAAAGGCGCAGACCGCGCCGCTGCTAGAACCGCCGATGCCTCGGTCGTTGCCATCGCTTGAAAATTTAAGATTCTGCTCCATTGCCACGCGCGGCAGAAGCTCATCGAGCAGGAAGCGAACGTAGCGGTCGCCGAGACCATCGTACTCGAAGGAGCGGTTGAAGCGATCCAAGGCGTTGGCCGACGATCCCCGCACGCGGCCCGGCGTCACGAAGATGCCGATTGTGACCGGCATTTCCTTGGCGGCGATCAGCTTATCGAAAACGGCCGGGGCGTTGTTCTGGATGCCGTCCTGATTGACCCACAGGCAGGCAGGCTTGGAGCCATCGTACTGTTTAGGCACGTAGACCCAATAGTCGCGCGTCGTTCCGGGGAAGATTTTGCTTTCTTCAAAAACATGCTTCGTCACCGCACCTTTGAGAACATCGGCGGGCGGGGGAGCCGGATTGTCGGCCGCACCGGCTGAAACGGCGAAAAGTACGTTGACGAAAAGGAGGAGAAGCACGGGGTTTTTGCGGACTGCCATGATGTTCTCGACGGTTTGAGGCCCAGAGCAAGAAAAGGGGATCGAAAAGATAATCCCCATTATGGTATGGCCAAATCCATTGCACAAGCTGCCAGGGACGGGATGCAATTTTTTAGACTTGCACCGGCCTTTACTTTTCCAGATCGGAAATAAGCTTCTGAAAATCGTCCCGCTTGCGGAGGGGGTCGAGGTCTACGTCCTGCTTCAAATGCGCGACATTCCGATAGCCCTTGGCGACTGCCCGACGCAATAGGTCCACCGCACGCAGTAAGTCTTTCTCTCGCGACTCCTTTTCGCCGCTTGCACTCAAGCGGGCAAAGACGTCGGCCGCATCGCAAAAGGCGTCCGGCAGTGCCGCCGATTCGGCCAATAGTTCGGCCGCTCGTCTGGCGTTCGGCAAATCGTTCTTCGCCAGCAAGTTGGCCGCAACCGCTTTTAAGACGGGTGCTTGAAGATCGGCGGGCAGCTTGCTCACCGACAATACCTCGGCGAGAACTTGCGGAAAGTGTTCGCAGAGGGCAATCCGAATCGTCAAGTTCTCGACATCTTGCTTGAAGACCTCCGGCTTATCGAAGCGTTGGGCCACTTCGAGGGCTTTTTTGAACCACTCGGCGGCCTTGGTGAAATCGTGCGTCGCCTGCGCGGTTGCGCCGATCGTTTGACAGATTGCCAGCATGTCGCGCTGGGCTTGGGCGTTCTTGGGGTCCGCCTCCGCCAAACGCTCATCGATAAGCCTCGCCTTTTGGTAGAATCCGATCGCCTCTTTGGACTGGCCCAATTGCCGGGTTACATCGCCGAGTTTCTCGTAGCTGAAACCAAGGTCGCGTTGGGTTTGGGCATTTTTGGGATCGGCCTCCGCCAAACGTTCGCGGATTACCAATGCCTTGTTGTAGAAAGTGATCGCATCGAGAGCCTTGCCCGACTGCTGCGATGCGCGGCCAAGCTTGTTGTAGCTGACGGTCAGGTTGCGTTGAAACTCGGCATTCTTGGGGTCGGCCTCCGCCAGATGCTCGCGTATCGCTCGCGACTCTTGGTAGAAGTCGAGGGCTTCTTTCGCCTCGCCCGATTTTCTCGAAACGTCGCCGAGTCGATCGTAGCCGATGCTCAGTTCATTTTGGATTTCGGCATTCTTAGGGTCGGCTTGGGCCAATCGAACGCGGATCGCCAATGCCTTGCGGTAATAGTCCAACGTCTCGACTGTCTTCCCCGACGATTGCGACATATCTCCGAGGTTGTTGTAGCCGGTGGCCACGTCGCGTTGGGCCTGGGCATTTTTGGGGTCGGCCTCTGCCAGACTTTCGCGGATCGTGAGGGCCTTGCGGTAAAAATCGAGGGCCTCCGCCCTCTTCCCCAATCGATGCGACACCTCGCCGAGCCGCTCGTAGCTCACGCTCAGGTTGCGTTGGGCCTGGACGTTTTTGGGGTCGGATTGGGCAAGACTTTCGCGAATCGCCCGCGCCTTCTCGTTGAAGTCAAACGCCTCCTGCGACTGCCCTACTTGCATCGTCACCTCTCCGAGCCGCTCGTAGATCACACTCAAGTCGCTTTGGGCCTGAACGTTCTTGGCGTCGGCATCGGATAGACCCTGGCGGATTGCAGATGCCTTCCGATAGAAATCGAGTGCCTCGTGCGTCTGGCCCAACTGCCGCGCCACGTCGCCCAGTCGTTCGCAGTTGACGCTCAATCCGCGTTGGGCCTGTCCGTTTTTGGGTTCGGCCTCGGCGCGATGCTGCCGGATTGCCAACGCCTTGAGATAATAGTCCTGCGCATCCTGGGTCTTCCCCATTTGCTGCGCGATATTGCCGAGGCTGATGTAACCGACGCCCAGGTCGCTTTGAGCCTGCGAATTCCTCGGATCGGCATCGGCCAGCTTTCGCGCTAGTTCGTAGCCGTTGGCATATTCATTTTTTGCCGCCAACGTGTTGCCCATCACCTGCTCCACATCGCCCATGCGGAAATACGACCAAACGAGCGTTTGATCCGGGGTGCCCTGCTTCTCCGCCTCCTGAAGGAGCTTTTCCAAGCCTTTACGGGCGTTTTCCAGCAGATCCTTTCGCAGGTCCTGCGTGCCCGGTCGGGTTTCGAGCTTGGTCTGGATGCCGAACACCATGTCGTTCAACGCATCGAGCGCGAGTTGAAACCGCCGCACGGCCTGGTCTCGGGAGGTATCGGCTCGCAAGGCGTTCGCGTCGGCACGATGGGCATTTTCCACGGCCTGCCGACGCGCCGCATCGGTCAACAACTGTTGTTGTTTGACGAGGACCGTCGTTACGGCCAGGACCACCACCGTCGCCGCGAGCAGGCCGACGGAGCCGACCACCTGGGTCTTGTGCTTGCGAGCCCACCGCGCTGCTCGGGCCGACCATCCCTCGCGAAAGGCGGAGACCGGCTCGTCCGCCATCCAGTGCTCCACATCGTCGGCGAGAGCTTTGCAGGTTATGTAGCGGTTGGCGGGCTTCATCGCCATCGCCTTCAAGCAAATCGCTTCCAAGGGCTTGGCAATCTGGTCGTTGACCGCACGGGGCGGCTGAAATTCCCCGCGCTGCACGTTGCTTAAAATCGTTTCCACATTTTCGCCTTCGATCGGCGGACGGTTCGTCAAGAGGCAGTACAGCGTCGCCCCGAGACTATAGACATCGCTGGCTGGGCCGAGCAGATCGAGTCGTCCGGCGGCCTGTTCGGGGCTCATGTACTGCGGCGTGCCGATGGCCGCACCCATCATCGTGGCTGCGGAACCGCTGATCGATGTCGGCTTGAGCGGCCCTTCCACGGATTCCGCAATCGACTCCGGCCGATCGACCGATTTGGCCAGCCCCCAGTCGACGACCAGCGTTTCACCGTACTGCCCGAGCATGATGTTGCCCGGCTTGAGATCGCGGTGCAGCACGCCGCGACTGTGGGCATAATCGATGGCATTGCAAACATCGAGAAACCGCCCGAGAAGCTTTCGCAATTCGACCGCGCGCTCGCCCGAGTCGAGCCGCTTTCCCCCGCGACCGTGGAATCGCTTCACGGCCTCCTGAAGACTGTCGCCGCGAATGAATCGCATGGCATAGTAGGGCCGGCCATCGGCATACTGCCCGAGGCCATAGACCGGCACGATGCCCGGATGCTCCAGACCGCCGGTGATTTCAGCCTCCAAGAGGAAGCGCGCGCGACTTTCGGCGTTGTCGGCATGCCGTTCCTGAATTTCCTTGAGGGCCACTTCTCGCTGTAGCTCTTCATCGCGGGCCACCGAGACTTGCCCCAGACCGCCCTTGGCATGTGGGCGGAGGATACAAAAGCGCGTGCCCAACGAGGTGGAACCGCCGACCGAGCGCGCCTGCGACGCATAGGGATCGACGTGTCGCGGGGCGGCGGCGAGATGGATGAGCGATGCCTGCACTTGCGGGTCGGCGATCTGGCGAAGGTCTTCCCGCACCGCCCCCACGGAACTGACCGCCGCCAGACTCTTTTCGGGATCGTTGTTGTGCTGCTTGAGGTGTTCGAGAACCAGGGCTTCCAAGAGTGCGCGACGGTCGGCCGCCAGGGCCTTTTGCGCAACCAGAATTTCTCCGAGGGGCTTGTCCTTGGCCAGAACCCAGGCGTTCATAGCACCGACTAAGGCGTCGCGGCTGATGAAGTCCATCTGCACGGCAAGGATGCCGAAAAGCAGATTGCGATCGTGACTGTTCGTGCCCATAAACCCACCCTTTTTTATCCCGGCAAACATCCCAGTAAAACGCACCGATATCGCGCAGTCGGTTGGGAATTTATTCCCGATGGCCATATATCGTGCAAACACCCATGAAGCACTCCACGAGCGAGGATCGAGCATGCGTTTCAAGGCACATTCCTTGCTTGCGCTGCGGGCTTGGATGGTCGCCGCCGATCAGAACTTTCGGTTCACAAAGACGCGAAGTTCGCCGTCAAAGCCTCGGTCCTCGGTGGCCGGCGTGGCGTAGCCCACGGTCAAGGTCGTATTGCCGATGACCGCATGCGCTCCGACCGTTATATCCACATCATTATACCGCGCCGTGCCATCTCCGATCAAGAAGTTTCCCGCCTGGAGGGCCGAGGGGGCATTTACGCCGCCGGTATAGTGCGCTTCGATGACCGCCGCCAGGCCGGAAAGTCGCCGGGCCGGATTGCGGTAGAGCCAACGCCCAATCGAGGCGTCGACGAAAATTAGCGTCTGGTCGTAGAGGTCTCCGACGGATACCAGGCCATTTCCGGCCACGTTGGCGGAGACGGGGTCGCCGCTGGCAGCAACGTCCACCTGCACGTAAACCTGACTGAACCATTCGTCGTTGGGCTTAACGAGCAAGCCGAAGAAAGGAAGCAGGTGCGTCGACTGGTTGACGATCTTTAGCAGCGGCGTACCGTCGGCAAGGCCCACGTTGACGCCGGGGGCCGTGGGAATCGAGATCCCCAACCCCATGCTCAGCGTCCAAGTCTCCTCTTGGGCAACGATCCCTTTAAGAATGACTTCCATGTCGCCGAACTGCCCGGTCGTGCCGAAGCCGGTCTGGTCGGCGACGATGTTGCTCGATGCCATGATACCCATGGGGAATCGCATCTCGACCGACATGCGACGATCGAAGAACGTCTTCTCGAAGCCGGGAACGAAGCGATTGGCGTCGGATGGCGTCGACAGCACGGCGTCGTGAAAGAAGCTGTAGTCGCAGAAGACGCGGTCGGTGGGAATGGGACTCTCGTTGTCCGAAATCCGCTGCCGCCCGAGAACGCCGCCGCTGGGACTGGGGATGTTGATAGCGATCGGCGACGGTGTTATGAGGTACTGGTACTGATAGTTTTGGGCTACAACAAAGGCATCGTTTG
Organism: Planctomycetota bacterium; assembly: GCA_025353625.1. Classification (GTDB taxonomy): domain Bacteria; phylum Planctomycetota; class Planctomycetia; order Pirellulales; family Thermoguttaceae; genus JANXQG01. The sequence goes on from JANXOJ010000438.1 coordinate 6,227, forward strand.
GCCGGATCGGGTTGGGGTGAGGTTTTAGCTCGGTGGCTTGGGCATCGGTTCCGCTCACGCTTACCGTGGAAAGGCTTTGATTGGCCGTATTTTGCGATGCGTAGAACTTGAACAGGGCCTGCGTTGCCGAATTTTGATACGCCGAATCGCTATTCGTTAGTGGTATCGGTTTTGAGGGATCCGTGGTGGTGGTGATGTTGGCGATAAAATCCGTGGGCTGCAAGATCGAACCAAAAAGTGGTGTCGCATTGGTGGAGAACACGAGCGATCCGGTTGGAAGAAACTTTGGTATTGCCGGGGATGGCAACAAAACGAACTGCCCGCTTTGTACTGGTCCCAAGTGACTTGGCGGCTGAAGTTTGCCTTGCAGCGTCCGCCCGCCCCCCATGTCGCCGATCATATTCGGCGCGGCAGTGCTGGCGGAACTGTTCGCCGATTCGTCGCGGCCTTCGTCGGACGAGCCATCGCCGCTGGGAGGAGTTGTTTGGGCCGCATCGGGTGCCGGTGCAACGGGCTGGCATCGGGCCGCATTGCTCAAGGCAAAGGCGAGTGCTAGTGCCCCCATCGCCATGAGCCGGCATTTCGACTTTTGTTTCATTGCGGTCTCCAACACCCCGAGGTAAACTCCAAGGTCGTTCGCAAAACTGGCATTAGCCGGAATCGGTGTGCGTTGTCCGGGTTAAAGCCGGAACTACGTAGTTTCTGTTTTAAGGATTCCGAGTAGGCGAAGACCCACCCAATTGCCTCCACGCCTTAAGCATCCGCGCAACTGCTTGCCGTGCAACGCCTTAAGCCACTCAGCGAAAATCATTGTCTCGCGGTTTTGCACCCCATCGGCACGCTCACAACGGATTCAAACTCCGGAAACGGAATCCTACAATCGCTATGATCGGCATAATCCCCCCGACCGATACAGTTGTAATAACCGGAATTATGGGCAGAACATCTGTAAAGTCCGAGACTTGCCGTTGCTGAAATTGGGTTGCCGGCGTCTCGCCCGCGTTTATTACGGCGGGCAAGACGCCCGAGCCACAAAAACCTGGACTTTGCAAGTCTCCTGGAATGAAGGGCTTTTTGATTGAAACCTTTTTGGTAGACTTAGACGTGGCATTTTCCCTTCGGTTCTGGGTTTCGGGTGTCAAAACGGATGTCAACGTTATGCAACCCAACATATCCGAACCGCAAAAACGCAGATTGTTGCGCCTGTAGCTCAGGGGATAGAGCAACGGTTTCCTAAACCGTAGGTCACAGGTTCGAATCCTGTCAGGCGTATTTATCACCGAGGGGGGTGGTGCGTTATGCCTGCGGGGTTGGTTGATTCGGATGACCCAACGGACTTTCTGGAAAACGATTCCAGGGCCAGAAGCGACACAAAAGCGTAGCGACCATTATCGCAAGCCCCGCAATGCTGGGTGAAAGCCAAAGCCACCACCCCAAGCCGAGTGCAATTCCGAAGAGATAGGGCCATTGGATAAAGGAATTCCAAGCGACATTTGATTGTGACACCAGGGCAGCCAGCGCGATCAGTGCAAGAAAACCGGCAATCTTCGTGAAGTCGGCGTACCACGCTCGCGCGGCAATGGGGCGATAGTAGAGCGTAATCGAATCCGACGGGCCTTGGACCGTGTACGTCGAGCCCGGCGGCCCGGCGTCGGCCATCCGTTGCCACTGCGAGCAAAGTTCACCGTTGGATGTCGCATCTTTTTTATCGGGTTGGCCAATTTGGAAAGCGTCGTCGCGGGCCGCGCCGGCCTCGAAATTCGGCGGCCCGGCAATCGTCCAAAGTGTTCGTTCGACCGGCAGGTCGCCCAATCGCGGGGCATCAAAACGGCGATGCTGGGCCCAACCGTCGCGAGCCGGATTGGCGGCATTCGGCGCGTAGTAAAGCATCTCGACGCGGGCGTTGGGCCGGTCTCCGGAGAGCGGCACCAGCCACTTGCACGGGCCCGCCGAAACGGGATCAACCGGCACGCCGGCAACGGAAAGTTGCAACAGTTCGGCCCCTTTGGGCAGTTCGGTGGGGCAATCGAACGTTTGCGCCGTTTCGACATCGAAGATTGCGAGGCCCAGCGTGCGGCCATCGCCCTGCCAGACAATCCGCAGATCGGCTGCGCTGACGCGGGTCGAGTTGCCAGAGTGCCGTGATTCTTGCAGCGTCGCCTGCCAAGGTTCGCCGGTTACTTCGAGCATGGTTGACTCCGCGCCGCTGAAGAGATTGGGCAAGTCAACGTGCCGCAGATTTTGCGTCGTCCAGAAGATAGGCCGGTTATCGACCTTGGCCGGCAAGACGAGGTACTTCTTGAGGGACGCGATCTGCCGCATGGAGATATCCGCGACGGCCACTTTGCGCGCAGTGCCGTTGAGCGGGCTGGTTACCGTGAACGCGAAGTCCCCGGAAATCGCGATTGTTGGCCGAAGCAAGAGCCGAGTGCGCTGGTCGGAAACGTGACTTGCCGAAACCACCATGGGAGGGCTCGTTGTGAACGGCCCGGTCCAATACGCGGGCGCGTCGAGTTCGATCACGTCGACGAGACCGTTGGAAACGTGCATGCGGCAATCGACGACCGCTTGCCAACGATCGCCTTCCCAGCTCAGGCGAGAAATCTGCTCGGCCTTTGTTTGTGTACGATTCGGCTTGACGCCGATCGTTACTTGGGATGCCTTATTCGGATCGACATAGAACGACTGGACGAGGCGGCCGGTTTCGTTGCGCCCGGAATCGTCCTGAGCCGGTTTGACCTCGGCCAGCCCGGCAGTGCCGGCAATATCGACGAGTGCGCCCGATTGGCGGTAGATATATACGAGTGCGTTCTGCATTCGCACATCATCGAATTTCACGAAGGGCAAGGGGACGACGCGTTTCTTTGGCAAGGATTGGATGCCGCGAAAGTGAAATGCCTGTCGCCCCGTCACCGGCGCGGAAAGAAAGACGGTAATGCGACCGGTTCGATCTTGCGACCAACGAGCCATGCGTTCAACGCCATCGGAAGTAATGGAGATCGATTCGATTCGCAAAGGGGTAGGGGCCATCAACTGGTATTGAAATACCGAGCCGCCCGATGTTTCAAACTGAGCATCGACACGCAGCCGGCACGAATCGGCATCGAAGATGAGGGTCTGATTCTGGTCGCCGACGGTTTCCGCCAACTTTGGGTGCGTTGAGAGACCGAATTCCGCCTCGTCGTCGCTCAACTGGGCGGCGACTTGCGGTGCCGCATTGCTCGTTCCCCAGCGGGCAAGGAAATCAGGCACGCTCAACGAATCCTGGTTCCGTGCCGACGGAAGTCGATAATCCAGGCTCGAATCGATCGAGACGGCGACGCTTCGACGCAAGAGTCTGCCATTGGCGAGTTCCAACTTCGGCAGCCGCAATGTGCCCACACTTGCCGCATCGCTGCAAAGAAAGTGCAGGTCGACCGTGGCGGAGTCGACGACCGACCGCAGCCATTGAATTTCGATGGCATCGGTTGGACCATTTCCGCGACTGGATTGGATGGAAACGCCGTCCGCAGGCTCCGAGGGAAGCAAACTCAAGGAAGGATCGGCCAGCAATCGCAGCCGACGGAGTTGGCCTTCGGAAACCTTTACCTTAAGTCGGACGTCGAGGAGTACTGCTTGCGGCAGAACTTTCATCCAAAGCAACTGTTCGATTTCCGCAACCGGACTTCCGCTGTTGGAAGGCTGCGGATCCTGCCAGCGAACCGAGAGCTTATCGCCAGATCCCAACTCGGCATTCCAACGCGATTCGATCTCTTCCCAGCGGACCTCGCCGCTAGCGGCGGGAAATGTCACGGCAGGCAGGGCAGCGGGAACCGCGAACTCGAGTCGCGAGCCTGGCAACCGAGGGATGGAAAGATCGAATCCCGTACCGTTGACTTTCTCAACGGTTGAACGATCGCCGTGCAGTAAGTTAGGCCGCAAAGAAATTTCCAGGCGGTGCTCGCCCGCCTCGGCGATATCGACCAAGAGTGCGCTTCCATCGGGCTCCCATTCCGGTTGAACGAGGCGACCGTCGAGCGTTGCTTCGCCCGGCAAGAGCTTTCCTTCGTCGCGACGAAATGGGATGCGGACTTGAGTGGGGGCGTTGAACGTGCGGATGGAGAGATCCGCCGTAAGTCGATCGACGGCATACTGCCGCGCAATCGCATCTTCCGACAACGCGCCGCGGTAGACGGCCGACGCGATGAGCCAACCTTGCGGCTTGTCTGCCTCACGGGATGCTGCACGGTAAAGCTCATCGAAAAATGCGCCCGGAACGAAGTACTTGCCCTTCGTGGGCTTTTGCTTCTCGTCCACGGGGATGAAGACGGAGTAGCTGGCGGCCGCAACCTTCGTCGGCGATGCGGCCGCCGGTGCGGGTCGGTCCTTCTCGGCGGCATCGCTCCACGAGCCGCCCCAGAACAGGACACCGGCCAGCAGGGGCGCGCCGAACGGCACGTCGGATGGACAACGTTTAAGCGGAATCCCGAACATCGGAACATTCGTGCGAGTGCTGGGCAACTCGCCATGAGGCGGTCGAGTTGGCACGATGGCGGCCCACTTTCGCAGCACAACCAAAGCAACACAGAAGAGCGTTGCCAAAAATAAACGTGAAAAAATCCCCGCCAACACCGGCGGCACCACGATCGCGGCGATGCCCGCGACGGCGGCAATGCCCAAAAGCACGGCCGGTCGAGGAACCATTCGCAAGAATCCAAAACTGACCAATAAAAGAAACAGCAGCCAACCGATTCCTTCCATCGTCGCTTGGTGGACGGCGGTTACGCTAGCCTCGGTATCGAGCAAGTCAAAGCAATACTCGGACTCGCCGGACGGCCCGACTTCCTGCGCGGCATCGGTCGGGCTTCCGGTGTTCCAAAGCCGAATCGACGATCGCCAATCTTCGCTCCTAAGAGGGTTGAACATCGCCTGACCGCTACGGCGTCCCAGAGGGCCGAACAGGTTTTGCATTACGCACGGGGGATCGATCGGCGGGCCTTGAGAAATCCCGGTGGAACTACAAACGACGTAGCCCGGCGGCAACCGAAGGTGCCAACGGCGCGTAAGCACCGGTAGATCGATCTGCGGGATCGATTCCTGTAGGCGATGGAAGGATTGCAAGGGAGATGCCGATGTGGAAAAACGAACGGCCAGCATCACCATTTCCTCACCTGGGGGCAAGTCAACGATTAGTTTAACGGATTCGGCATTTGGCGAGTCGGCATCGCTGAAGGATGCGGCCACGGGCCGATCGTTGATCGAGACTCCGTGGATACTCTTTTTCGATTGAGGTGCTCCGAACGAAAGGCACGCCTGTCGCCGACCCGCACATTGCAAGCGATAGGTCACCAAGTGATCGGCCGCACCGTTGCTTGCAAATTGTGAGTCGAGCGTGCAATCCCATGCCCACGTCCGCGAAGCAACCGCAGCCGCCGCAGTCGGCGAGTCGCCGGAACGAGCCAGCACCAAGGCCGGCTCATCCTGAGCGGCCGATTCGCCCAACGGATCGTACTGGTAGGTAGCGCGAATGGTTTGATACTGCCCCCGTGCGACCGGTTCGGTTGCCAGCAGTTTGAGACGGCAGTTCTTAATCGCGACGGGCTGCGTTCCCACGCTTCTTATGACGAGCGTGCCCTCTTGGCGTGCCGCGTCGGGCAAAGATGCAAGGCTAACGGGAACGTCGCCGGAGAAATTCATCGCGCGCGAGGCACGAATCTCGATGGGGCTGTTGCGTGGACTCCGAAATGCAATTTCCCACGATTCCTCTTCGGTCGATTGGCCGCCGTCCGAGTCCTGATGTTCCATCCACGGCGTGGCGGTGAAGCGACTTTCGTCGAGGCCCGCAACCGACCAACGAAAGGGGACGTCCCGTCGCTGCGTAAAGTGGACGAGGACGCGGTCGATGCGGGCCGATTTCGATGGCGTGCAGACGAATGCGTAGCTTTCCTGAAGAACCTTGTCGGTTACGGTTGCTTCGCCGCGAACGGTTGCCAAGTAGCTGGGCTTGCGGCTCTCCATGGAAACGAGCAAGTTGGTCGCGTCTCGGTCATCTCGAAACAGCAGTTCGTCCGGCGACTCGCCAAGCAAATCAATTTCAGCCGCGCCAAGTTGCTTGGGAGTTATGCGCTGCAATCGCTCGTCGTTTGTCAGCCGCAGTTCGTAGGCACCGGTCGTTCGCAGGTCGATAAGCCTCACCGACTCCGCAAGGGAGATAAATCGCAGGGGTACAATGTCGCCCAAAGCCAGGTTTCGCCCTGGGAAGGCAAAGAGCCTGCGTGCCACAATCACGAGCCGCACGGGACGAGCCGCCGTCAATGACCGCGCCAATCGAACCGACAGGCGATGTCCTTTGCCGCGCGCTTCCAACGTCCAGTCATCCAGCGCGTCGGCGGGCTGCGATTCGACCGTATCGATGATCCAGTTCGGAGAAACGTCGGCATTGAGTGTGAAGTCCGATCCCGCCATCGCTTGGAACTCCGTGGCTACGCGGCTACTCATCTTGCCTTGGCCCAACACCGTCGATGTGACGGACACGGCTTTGACCTTGGTAGGCCGTTGAACGAGCGAGAGTTCCAGGCCAGCGTCCGGTTTGAACGCTTCAAATGTCAATTGTTCGCCGCTTTCCGGAGCCGGAAGTGGGGCCGCGTCCGTTTGCCGACAGCCGTTGGGTGTAATCTGGTCGATGCAAAACGGCAGCGGCAAGCGCAGTTTCATCGCGTGCGATTGCCGCACGAGGTTATCGGGAAGGATGCGAGGCAACTTCCAGGATGGTCCGGCAACGAGCGGCGCGATGGCTCGCACGCGCAACTTTAGACTTCCCTTGCCAAGAAGTTTTGGAAGCTCTACTTCCAGGCAAGAACTTTTGCCATCGCCTTTCGCGACAACATCCCAGGCGAGCGACTTGCCGCCACACGACACTTCGATCGGTTCCAACGGCGAATCCATCGACAGAACCACGCGTTGCAAAGAAACATCGTGCGCCGGCACGCTCAGTTCGGTGATAACTTCCAAGCCGTGCGGCGAAAAGTCGTAGCTGCTCGATTGGCTAGCCAAGATGAGGTTCGCCGCTTGGCTCTGGGGCTCAACTCGGGTGAGTTGAAGGCGAATGCGGCTTTGTCCCCCCATTTCGATCTGCCAGCGACGGGCACCGGCATCGGTTGCCGCGGTCCCGGCGTCGGTCGCATCGCGGACGATGATTCCAATATCAACGCTGGGCTTCCATTCCGCTGGAAGTTCGAGGGACAGGCGATGCACCGGACAGGGCGGAAAAACTATCTCAAAAACGACGCTATTCGCCGCATCGTGCCGGCCGATCAGGGACCAAGGCAGCGTCAACTGCCCCGATCGGTCGGCCAACAAATGCAGCTTGCCATCGGCCGCGACACCCACTTCCGCAACGAGGCCGCGCGTTGCCGGTTTGCCCTCGGCGGAAATCCATTTCGGTTTGCCGATAGCCAGATTGCAGACACCCAAGGGGACGAGCGTGGCGGAAGCGGCGGACTGCGAGACGACGAGCGTGCCGCTGCCTAACAGAAGCGCATCGCCCTTGAGCCGCGCTTCGTAGTACGACACAACCAGCCCGGCTCCATCGCGCTCAGGCATATCGGGAGAATTGCGTTGGCTCAAACCGAGCAGCCGCTCGAATTCGGCTCCCTCCATCGGCAGGTACTTCGTTTGGCCGCTGGGCCAGTTGCTCATGCCGTCGGGAATGTAGACTCGTCGAAAGCGACTTGTGCCGTTGCCGTCGTCGGGTGGCATCGACTTTTCCGGCGGTGCCGCGAACGTCGGCAGCGATACGGCAATCAAGCAAAACGTTAGTAACGTAATTGGAAGTCTCATGGTGCCGCTTTCGGGTGCAGCAGGGAGAGCGTTGCCGTCGACGAAGAGGCCGATGCGACCGCGCCGTGGCCGAACTCAACGTTTGCGGTCGATTCAACGGCCGGTGCCGGCTGCACGACGATGGCAGCGAGTGTGCTTGCCGACTCGGCTTGAAATCGCGGTGGACGCGCGGCGGTCAATTGCCGCAACAAAGCTGCCAACAACGAAAGCCCCACGCCCACGGCGGACGCTTCGGCTGCGATCGCGGCAAGGTCCGGCCAATTGACCGCTAGCCCGCCTAAGACCACGACGAAGATCAGCAGGCTTGCTGGGCTTCGTGCCGCTCGAAAGTAAATCAACGCGAGCCCGATCAGGAGAGTCGCCCCGGAGGCGCACAACACGATCATGGAGCGACTCGCCGTGCGGATTTCGCACGGAGGCAGCTTGCCGATCGAACTGTAGAGGTAGCAGTTCTCGCCGACCGGTGCCGGCGATGCGCCCGGATGGCGAAGACCGGCCCACGCTTCCAACTCCTCCTGGGTCAAAACCGGTTGGCGTCCATAGTAAAATGTATTCCAGGCCCAGGTGAACTCGGACGTCATATCGCGCGGTGTGGCAATCACATGTTCGTCGGGCGGAAGGAGAAGCTGCCAGTAGATTCGCCGCACCCAAACGTCTTCACCGAGGCTTGGAAAGTCGAAAGCAATCTTCCCGCGCGGCGGTCGATCGCCCGAGAACGCATATCGCAGTTCGATCACATAGCGGGGCGATGCCGCGTCGGAACTCAACGGCACCAACAGCGAGCGTTCGTTGCGCGGCTGGGCTGCAATGGGAACGCCGTTAAGTTGCACGCTTGCTTGATCGCGGATTGCGCCCTCCGGCAGGGTAATTTCCAACTCGCGGCGGTGGCTTGCGACTTGAAATACGGCTCGGTCCAGTCGAATACCGCCGGAAGTCTTGCTGATCCAGGTCTGGACCCAGGCACGCTCGACGACGAACGCCGATTCGCTGCTCGCCTCGCCCTGGACCGTGAGGATGGCCTCGGTAACTCGCTGGGTTGCTGTAAATTGCAGCGGTGCCGATGTTGTCAATTGCGGGAGGTTATTTGCTTCCTTGACCCAGGGTTCCGATTGGATGGCAACGTGCTGCCCGGCGGCAGGCGCGACGGATAGTTTATTGCTTACCAGGTCGGCCTCGATCGGCATAATCAGCGGCACGCTCCACGGTTGGGCCGGATCGCTTGCCGAGAGAGGCTTTGCAATCGAGTAAAGGGCGGTTATCCGGCACGAACCGATGCGGGACTTTGGCAGCGCGATCCGCATGCGTAGCGATTTTTCGCCGTTGTCGGCCTTTTCGCTGAGGGGGATTGAAGAGAGCGTCTGATCCTCATACTTTAAGATCAGCCGCCCCTTCTCCGTCAACTCCCTGGGAACTTCAATCACAAAATAATCGGTCGGCTCGTGTTGGATCGTATAGTCGAGTTGTTCCTCGACCCGACAATCCTGCGGATCGAGTACGATGCGATTCGAGACATCGACGGAGATCGACTGTGCTTGCGGGCGGAGGTCGGCAGCGAAAACGGCCTTGGCGGCGTCGCTGCGATAGAAGAGCGGCTCCTGCTGCCGCGTCGGAAGTTCCGCCGTTGCTTCGCGGACGAACGGCACGGCCGTTTGTTGTCGGAGCAGCCCCGCCATCCTTTTCTCGTCCGGAACGACCTCGACGTTGTCGGCTGCCACAACGACCACGATGGCCGCCGACGGAGTGCTCGCTTGCGGTTGCGGAAGCATCACGGAAATGGACTTCGTATCGCCGGCTATTGGTTTGTGGGCCTTCAGACGGATTTCAAACTGCCCAATAGTTGGCTGTGCTAGCGGAATGGTTACGGTCGGTGCCTCCGTTTCTGCGGGATCGCGGTCGATCGATGCGACGCTGTCTGGCCCCACTTCGTCAATTTGCCAGTCGCGCATGGCCACTTCAACGGCAAAAATCTTAGCACCGCGAACCGTGTAGCGCAGCCGGGCCTCAAGTCGAGTCTGGTCTCGGTCGACGAACAAGACGTACTCCGGCTCGACGCTAATGCGCGTCTTGCGGGGAACCAATCGCGCGGTCAACGATGAGGATTGCGTGGAGTACTCGAATCCTGCCACAATATCCTTGCGACGCACGGTTTCAGGAATCTGGTCGAGCTGCTGGGTATCGCGGTTTGGACCCCAAAGCACCTGCCAATTGCCGGCTGCACCTACGGCAATCGTGCCCCATTGGCGGCTGGCACCGACTACTTCAATGCCGGCAAGTTCCGTCCATGCGTCCCGTCGCGTTGGATCGCAGGTCCGCTTTGTTGTCAAATGAATCTCAACCGGGCCGGTCGTTCGTTTCGCGAATTCCACTTCAACTTGCCGACGAATGTTCGAGCTTCCGTTAAGTCGTTGTACGTCCGAAGGTTTCGCACCCTTGGGAGGTGCGGAAGGTCCGTCAATCGCGGACAAGGTGAAGCCGTTGGTGTTGCCGGGCACCAAATCCGTATCTGGCGGAAGAGCGATTCGAAAGTGGTCGAACGCATCGCCGTAGCTGCGCACCGAAAAGGTTGCGTCGGTTTCAATGCCGCCGCGGTCGAGGTTCACCAACAGTGTGCCAAAGGCTTCGAGAATGACCGGCGACCCACCGGGGCGACTGCTCGGCGGACGCCAGGATAGCTCGAAAGCGCCGCTCAATCCGACGACGGCCAATTCCGTCGCGTTGGCTTCTATCGCCGTCGTTTGCAACGTTGCCCCTTCCGAAACTTTGGCCACGGCCTTTGACTGTGGCACTTTGAGTTTCAACTCAGAGGTAGTTGCCCGAGGGACCACGAGTCGCAGTCGAGTCTCTTGACCGGCAGGCACGAGCGGCACGAGCATCTTCAAGGTAATCTGGTGCTGTTGCCCGGCGGGGCTGCGTATCCAGGCAACGTAGCCGTCGCCGTCTCCTTCAAAACTGAGGAAGTGTTCGCCCGGCCCTTGAAACTGGGCCGATTCGCGGAGCATGGCCCGATCGAGCCGCAACGGGATGCGCGTCCACTGCTCCTCGCGAACGAGGATTCCTATTTTCAAATTCAATTCGACGTAACCGGTTGCGGAAACTTCGCCGCTGGCAGAAAACTGTTGTACGCTGTAACGCGGTCGTCGATCGCCATCCACGAGTTGATGCTTGAGCTTGTAGAGCTCCTCAAAGTCCTCCAGCGTAAAGTTAGGGACCGCCTGAAGATTGCCCTGCTTATCCTTTAGATAATAGATCGCCGGACGGCTCTCTTCAATCGACTGCGTCCGCATCGCGGACGATGGCATCGGACCGCGCGGCTCGGCGGAGGGAGGCTTTTCGGGTTTATCGAGATCGGTTGCGCCGGCCGTACCGGAGGAACTCGCCTCCTGTGCCGCCAACGGCGTCCCCGCGCAAAGGATCGGGCATAGCAATAAACTCATCACCGTTTGTATCGCAAGGCATCGCAAGGCTACTTTTCCACTTTCCGGGAATGTCGAATTCGGCCGGAACGATCGTCCTGGCAGCGGTGCAAATTACGAGGAGGAATTGGGAAGAGTCAAACGTGAAGGCCGGACATCCGGCCCACTCCAGTTTAATCGAGTTGACACGAGAAAAAAAGGAATATCCACAAGCAAGCGTTGCACGGCTTCGTAGCGCAGTCGCGATAAAGTCGGATTTTTGGAATAGTCCGTCGTGGGGGGCTTGGTTTTTAGCCCTAGAAGGCACAGACAGCACACAGATGAGGCAGAAAGACGGGGCAATTTGTTCGATGGTAACGTTCAGATGTTGCTCTTACGGAATTTTCCTCTTCATCCCTGGGGGTTCTCCGTGTCCTCTGTGGATAAAACAATTTTGTTCCGAGAGCTGGTGTCGATTCCAATCGCTTTCAAATAGGCTTCCGAAACTTTCTGCGTCCAAGGGTGATGAAAGAGGATATCGAGCAACTCAGCCCGCAGTCTTCGGCGGTTCGCGGGGATTACGATTGCACCGATATTCGGAATCTCTTTATCGTCGGGGTCGTTGGAAAGCCGTTTCTCAAGATGAACGCCATCGAAAAGAAACTTGGCCCCCCACCCGGGAAACTCTGGATGAATGATTGGAAGATTGATGTCGTGCAGGACGACGACCGCCCCGTTGGCAAGGGAATCGAGCGTGGCAAGTAGATCGAGGACCGGCCACGGATGTTCGTGGCAGGCGTCGATAAACATGAAACCAATCCCACCGCGACCAAAATCCCGCGCCGCATCGTAAGCCACTGCCGGCGAGCGAAACGTTACCCGCTTGAGAAGTGCCGCCGGCAATTGTTCGCGGGCCGCGTCGCCCGACCGCTTCGTCTTATTTGCAAAAAAGTCGACGTCGATGTCGTAGGTCACGATATCGTAATCCGGTTCGACGCGGCCAGACTTGGCGGCGAAATGCATTGCATGGCATAGAAGTCCGGTCGAAAAACCGGACGCCGTTCCGATCTCGACAATCGGACTGCGTGCGTGCTGAAACGCTTCGCGAAAGAGAAACCTCGCATCGTGGTACGAAACCGACGTTCCATTGAGCCATTTAGGTTGGTTGTGCCAATAGGAATCGCTGAAGTTCTCCGGCGGCGTCCGTTTAACGGATCGAGTTGTTTTCGCCGATAACTTGCTTGCATTCGTCGATCTTGCTGCTTTGGTTGCCATCTACTGTGCCTGCGCCTCTCGATACATTTGTTCGTCCGCAAGACAATACTCGAATTTTGTCCCTTGCAACGCGGCGACAACTTCGCTGAAGTTCTCGATAGTCTCTTCCAGCGGAAGGTAGGACTGCTTCTTATAGGTCGGCTGACGTTGAAAGTCGGGCTGGATTCCCAGGTGATTCGCGATTGTTTTTCGGCAGTCGGTTGCCACCGCGCCGCTAGGCTCCGGGAATACTGCGTCGTAGTCGAGGGCCAAATAGTTCTCGTAAACGGAATAGTAATTGTCGATCATGGTACTTTCGGCGTCGCAATAGCTCAGTTGCCGCATGAGGTATCCAATGTCAACGTGGACCTTACGGTCTCGATAGTCTTTTTCCGAACGGTCCAGCACCCAGACGCCGGACTGCTCGGCCTTGACCGTCGATACGACGAAGCGCAAATAGTTGCCGCGGCGAAGATTGAATACCCGCAGGCCGAACTGTTTGGTGAGATAGAAAAGATACGGCGCGAGGTTCCAGCGATACGATTCGGTGAGGAAGTGCGCATTGTTGTACTTGACGTCGATGAGCATGAACCGCTTCATCGAAAAACAGCGCAGGTAGTCGAGGAAGTTCAGGAACAGCTTCTCGTGGTTTTCGGGATTCAGTCGATTCCAATCGCGGCCGGCATCGTCGCGGATGAAATTGAAGTAATTGATGTGGCGAAGTTCGGGCTCTTCAAGGGAGTCGCGGTCGGCAACCGAAAAGACTTCGTTGTGGCAATAAATGTCCGGATGCGTTTCCAGCACCGAGCGCAGGGCGTTCGTTCCGCTCCGCTGCCGCGCCAGTAAGATGATGATATTGGAGTAATCCATAGGTGCTTATCCCAGGAGCCGACTACTGCCGACTCCGCAGTCCGGGCAATTGAACGAGGTGGGAATACATGGACGGCGGCAGAAGAACGTCGCCGATCGAGGCCCGATGCCGGCCCCAATTCAAACAGGCGGGCCGCACGTACTTACCGGAACAAATCTCCGCTGCAATCCGCGACAATAGCTCGCTGAACTGCCCGCCGACGTGTTCGACGGTGAATTGCGCGCGGACGGTTTCCTGAGCGTCTTGCGACATTTGTGCCAGGCACTTGGGATCGCGCCACCATTGCACGAGCTTGCGTGCCCAATCGTCGTAATCTCGCCCCTCGACCAGGAATCCCGTCTTGCCGTGCTGCACCAATTCCGGGATACCGCTGTCCATCTCCGCGACCACCGGCACGCATCCGTGGGCCATGGCCTCGACCACCGACAGAGGAAGCCCCTCGAACTCCGAAAGCAGCACGAAGAAATCGCTCTTACTCAACTCGTCGAAAACTTCCGCCTGCTTCATGCGGCCGCAAAGCTTGATGCGGCCGTCGCGGAGGTGAGCGTGGGCCTTGGCCAGAAAAACCTCTTCCGTCTTCTCGTGGGGAACGAACCGGCCGATCAACGAGATCGTGTAGTGTACGCCCGTCTTGTCCAATCCGGCGGCCAGATCGAGTACGTCGAGAATCCGCTTTTGATATTGCACGAGCCGACCGGTATAAATCAATCGCAGACGCCGCGACCGCGAGGGCTTCCTGGGGACGATCTGCCGCTCCAAGATGCTCGAATTGTGGATGACTTCGGCACGTGCGCCGACCGCGGGATTAAGCCCGGCAACAACACTTTTGATGTGCCCCGAGACGCAGACGACCGCATTGCAGTAGGGGCCTAGCCGATACGTTTGCTCGTAGTAGTCGTTGTCGTCCGATTGCGACCAGGCGACGACGCCGACCTTGTCCGACAGTGCCGGCGCGACGCTGTTCGCGGCGAAGTCGTAAGCCATCAGCATGATGCACGGGCCATTGTTTTCCAAATGGGCGACCAACGACTGCCATAGGCCCTCCGTGCCCGGAAGCCGCCGGTCCAGGTAGGAATACGGAATCTCCGGGAGGTGTCCCCCGCCGACCGTGGTTTTGGCAATGGTCTCGCGGTCCCGCGTGAAGAGAATTTCCGCGTTCCAACCTCGGCGAATGAGCTCCTTGCCGATCGCCTCCAAGGCCGAGTTGACTCCGCTAACCCACCAGTCGCAGCAGGGAATGAATACCTTGCGCGTGGATGTCGCCTTGCGGGTTTCGGGAACGGTGCAAATCCTTTCCGGTACGCAGCCATCGCGGACCCCCAATTCAAGCAACGAATAGGCGTAGCCATGTACGTTTTCTTCCGCATAGGGAAGCAAGGACGAATTGGTCGGATACTTGCCCAGCGTTCGCGCGGCTGCATGAAAGGAGTCGCTCGAATTAAATACCACGCGCGCCGAGCGGGGCAACGATGCTTCCAAGACCGCCTTCGGGCTTGCGGCCAGCCGTTCGTCGCAGAGAAGCATGCTCGGTACGCCGATAACGTTCAGCGATTCCACGACGCGCGGTGTCGATGAAATCGCCGTGAACGGCCATCGCCCCGCCAGCGTCTTAATGAGCAGGCGCTGCGCCGAATCGCGGAGCACATCGCAGCGCAACTGATGGTCTTCAAGGACGACATACTTGGCGTTTTGAAGTTCCGCCGATGCGACGTTGCGCAATCTTAGGAAAACGATGGGGCAGCTTACGTGGTAGGTTGACGACAGAGCCTCGGAAATCCGCACGGCTCGCATCGCTTCCTCGCGACGCTCCCCATCGGCAAAGAAAATCGTCGTCCCGCTTTGCCATTGGCCTCGCTCAATTCTTGGAAACGGCCCACCCGCTAGACTCTCGACGAGCTCCTTGTGCAAATGGGAAACGAAGCGACCTTCCACGAACCCGAACGCAAGGTAGTGGGCCAGTGGATTGAGCGCCCCACGTTCGATGTCGGGATAGGTGTCGAAGTAATACTCGCTTCTGAACAAAGGATTGGGCTGGCAGGCGAGTCGTTGTCCCACATTGGTAATATAATGTACCAGGGCGTTGATGCCAGCCGCACGAAGTCCGGGCGACTGGTTGTAGTAATACTCGGTATCGAAAAGCGGGTTCGGATCCTGCTGGCCGCGAACACCGTGTACGACAAAGTGCAGCAACGGATTGATCCCGGCCACTTCCACCCCCAAATACCGTCGCGAATAATAGGCCGGATCGAAAAGCGGGTGCGGGTAATAACCCTGCCGGTAGCCGGCTTGCAGATAGTGGATCAGGGCCTCATTGACCGAGGGGAACTCGCCCGCTTGCTGCGCGTAGTGCCAGCCGTCGAAAAGCGTGAAGAGGTCGGAAACGTACTGCGGCTCAACCAGTTCTTCGATGCCGCGCACCGGACGTGCCGATCCGTTGAGCAAGTGGCCGCTTATCGGCTGCCGCGGTGTTTCCGCCTCGACTTCATCCGAACGGATCAATCCCCGCAACGAAAGCGGCTTGGCATTTTGCTTACGCGGTTCGCCGGATAGGGCGTAAATCAGACAGCTATCGTCGTCGCGTGCAATCAGAGCATAGTTGCTCTCTAAGTGCGCTCGAAACTTACTGTAGTGATCGAGCCACCAAAACGAGTGCTGCGGAAAGACGAGGTATTCGGCTCCCTGCCGCCGCAACGATTCAAGGTGTCCAATGGCGGCGTCGCAGTCACCCGGATAATAGCCGGTATAGGAACCATCTTCGCTTCTGGGGAAATGCCAAGTGGTTCGTCCTTCCAACTCCAGAATTGTCGGATCGCCCTTGCTAACGATCGCCACCACCGCCCCCGAGGCGATCGACTTACCAACGACGCGCTGGAAACGGCGTGCGAATTCCAAGTAGGCGACTTCCGGGTCGATCGGCGGAGGTTCGTCGGCGATGCCATCGTCCGCGTAGCAACCGCCGTCCATTGCCAAAAGACTAACGCCGGTAAGGGGTTTGAGTTGCAATCTCCTACGCTTGGTAGGCGGCTTGGCATGGCTTCCCCGAACCCGGCGAGCGGGTGTGGATTTGCGACTCACAACCATGCATAATTCCTTGAAATCCAGTCCGACCAGGAGCATCACTGCGGACGACTACCGATCGCGGTTTAGAAATGAGAAGTTCTAAACGAGTTCACCCAGTGCAAAGTATCATTTCCAACCGAGAAAAGTATAAATTGACGACCCCATCACCTTCCAGAGGCGTCGCGCAAACGGCGCGTTTGAGAATCTATCCTAACTCGCCTACATCGCGTTGTCTACTTTTCGATATGCCTTGCTCGATGCGCCGTGCTATCCGTTAAACGTCAACCAGAGCGTGTGAAACCAACGCGGCGAGCTCTTCGTGCAATTCTTTTCCGGCGGAGGCGAGAAAACGCCCCGATCCGAAAACGACATCCCCACCTTCGGCTGACGTAACAACCCCCCCAGCCTCTTGAACGAGCAGAAGCCCCGCGGCGATATCCCAGATTTTGGTTGAAAAACCCCAGTTGACATCGAATCTCCCTGCCGCCAGATCGCACAGATTGAGCGCGGCTGATCCGGTTCTGCGTACGCCCTGACAGCGGAAGATTGCCTTGTTGAAAACGAGCAAATCGGGCGAGTCAGGTTGAACTTGGGCCGGGAAGCCACTTGCGGCCAGGGCGTCGGAAAGTCTTGCCACGCTGCTAGTTTGTATTGCGCGGCCGTTCAAGAAGGCCCCGCGACCCTTTGCCGCAGTGAAGCACTCTTGAAGCGAAGGATCAAATACGGCCCCCACGATGACCTGGCCCCGATGTTCTAGGGCCAGCGAAACGGCATAATGCGGCACGCCATGCACGAAATTGGTCGTTCCGTCGAGCGGATCGACAATCCAGCGGTAGTCGGTTTTGCTCGGCGTACTACCGGCTTGAGGGTCTTCTTCACCCAAGAGCGAATGGTCGGGAAAAGCTCCAAGAACGGTCGCACGCACAATTTCTTGCGCGGCAAAATCGGCCTCCGTCACGAGGTCGGCCGGGCCCTTGTGCTGAACGTGGATCCGTCCCAGCCAACTCTGGATCGTGGCCCCCGCCGCACGCACGGCCTTCTCACAAATCGACGAAAACTCAGGTAGTTGGTCCATAGTTGCTAAATTATCGATGAAAGGATCTCGACGGCCAGGTCGGGCGCGAGGCTGCGACTTGAAGTTCAGCGATAGTAGCCGTGAGACCTTCTTTCCTCAAGGTAAAGGGAACTTCATTTCACTGCATTCTATTTGTTTCACGTCGGTCGATCAACTGGTATCGGTCCCCTCCCCGGCTTCCCTCCCCGCAACTTCACCAAGAGGTTTTCCATGTCCGGCGGCATGGGCGTTTTGAAGAGCAACTCTTGCCCGGTGATGGGATGCTTGAAGCCCAATTCGGCGGCGTGGAGGGCTTGTCGCTGGGCACCGCTGCGGTCGACGATCGGCTTTTTGAAGAGCGGCTGGTTGTAGACCTTTTCGCCGCACAGAGGATGGCCCGCCTCGGCAAGGTGAATGCGAATCTGATGCGTGCGGCCGGTTTCCAAACGGCACTCAACGAGCGTGTAGCCGTCAAGGTTCTCTAATGGCCGCACGTGGGTGACGGCCCGTTGGCCGACATTGGGAAGCTTCGTACTGCCGCGACGGCGGTCGCCCCGGTCGCGAACGAGATGCGACTCAAACGTTCTTGCCTCCACGCGGCCTTGGGCAATTGCGTGATAGGCCCTGTGCATCGCATGTGCGCCAAACATCCGCACGAGTAAGCGTTCTGCTTCGACGCTGCATGCCAACACCATGACCCCGCTGGTATCGCGATCGAGCCGATGGACCAACCGCACGCGCGGCGGGCGATCCGACTTGCCCGCCTTTTTCTGTTTGCCGAAGCGCCGCAAAAGAATCTGCATCACGATCTCGTCGATCGTCGGCTGGCGTTGCTTGCGGCGCGAGGGCCACTGGCGTTCTTCGGCGTGTCGTTCGCTCGTCACCCCGGCCGGTTTCTCGACGATAATCAAGTGTGCATCTCGATAGAGAATCTTGATATCGTCCGGTTGCGGCGGGGCGATACGCGGTTCGTCCCAAACCTTGACGACATCGCCCGCTAGCAGCTTGCGGCCATCGTCGAGAACCAGATTGCCGTTGATCTGCACGCGGCGCGTTTCGACGAGACGCCGCACGGCCGACCACGCTTCACCGGGAAGCAACTTCCGCAGCGCGGTCACGAGCGTCAGCCCCGCCTGCTCGGGCGCGATATGATAGTTGCGAAAACCGGTCTCATGCTTGGTCATAAGTATTCACCGCGCTGAGCGAGAGCTCAACTTCTTCCCACGAACCAGCCCATCGTCTGCCAGCCTGCCGGGAACTTCAGGCTCGATTTCGCCGCCGTCTCATCGTCGTAGCGATCGAAACCATCGGGTTGAATGCCCGTGCCGGCCATCGCCACGGGAACGTCGCCGTGGCTGTGCGTCTTCGTACGCAGCGGCGTGGGATGGTCGGGCGAGATCATGATTCGCCATTCACAATGGCACCGCAGGGCATCGAAGACTGGGCCGACGATATGCCGATCGATCTGTTCCAGGGCCTCGATCTTGGCCTCGACGCGGCCTTCGTGGGAGGCTTCGTCGGTCGCCTCCACGTGGACGCAAACCAAGTCGTTATCCTTCAATGCCTCAATCGCATAACGGCCCTTCGCGGCGTAGTCGGTATCGAGGTAGCCGGTTGCTCCGGGCACGTCGATTCGCTTCCAACCGATCAGTTTCGCCAAGCCGCGCAGCAGATCGACCGCCGTAATCATCGCGCCGCGAATTCCATGCATCTCTTCAAAGGGCTTTAAGCTCGGCGCACTGCCCTGCCCCCAAAGCCAGACATTTGTGACGGGTTTTTTACCCGCTTTGCGACGAGCAACGTTCACCGGATGCTCCGCAAGCAGGAGGTGACTTTTGCCCATCAACTCGGTAAGCAGTTTGCTGCCGGGACCGCGCGGATAGCTTTCCAAAATATATTGGTCCGTCAGGTCGTGCGGGGGAATCGTGCGAGTATCGCGCGAAAAGACGCCCCCTTGGACGAGCAGTAAATTGCGGTAACTGACGCCGGCGTGGAATCGCAACTGTTCGTTGCCGAGTTTCTCTTGCAAGGTGGCCAGTACGGCCGCAGCTTCTTCCGTCGAGATATGGTCTGCCGTGAAGTCGCGCATGATCTGGTCTTCCACCGTGACCATGTTGCAGCGAACGGCCCAGTCGCCAGCTCCCAGGGCGATCCCCTGCGCGGCCGCTTCCAGCGGCGCACGGCCCGTATAGTACAGCTTCGGATCGTAACCGAGGAGGCTCAAGTTGGCCGTATCGGATCCGGCTGGAAGCGAGATCGGCGTATGGTTGGCCGATGCGACAACACCGGCAGCGGCAATAGCATCCATCGACGGCACGTTGGCCGCCGCTAGAGGCGTCTTTCCGTGCAGAGAGACTTGGGGTTCGTCCGCACAACCGTCGGGAATGACAATGACGTATTTCACGGGGTCGGATCAGAAGGGACAGGGTTCAAAAGGGACGGGGTTCAGATGGGAAGGGGTTCAGGTCATTTACACCCCTCTCCCGCGACTGCGAACGGCGACCATGCGAACGTGGCATTCGGTGCGTGGGGCAGGGGGGTGAGGGCATAGTGGGTCGGGAATTAGTCCCTTACTCGCATTCGCACCGTTCCCGGATGCACGGCCGCAAGACGATTGATGGCGTCCGTTGCTTCGCGGATCGCGCCTTCCGAGGTTGTATGCGTCATGATGGCCAGTGGCACGGTGCCGCCGGCTTCCGCCGCCGACTCATGTTGAATCACCGACGATATCGATATCTTTTGCTTGCCGAGGATGCCGGTGATCTCGGCCATCACGCCGGGCCGATCCGCCACATTGAATCGCAAGTAGAACCGCCCCGGCACGCTGCTTGGATCGCGCAAACTAACCGGTGCCTCGCGTGCGTCGGACCAAAGCTGCAAGGTGTTGAATGTAATTGCGGTGCGACCCAACAGCGTATCGATCAAATCGGCCACGCAGGCGGAGGCGGTAGGCATCTGACCCGCTCCCAAACCGTGCAGAAAAACTCGGCCCACCGCGTCGCCGACAATCCGCATGGCATTGAACGCTCCGTGGACTTGCGCCAACGTCGAACGCTGCCGCACCAAGGTTGGCGCAACGTGCAACTGCAAGCCTTCCGCAACCAATTCGGCCACCGCCAGAAGTTTAATGCAATAACCCAACTCGCGGGCAAATCGCATCTCCGCCACATCGACCGTATCGATGCCGATCCGAGGAATCTGTTTCCAATCGACTCGGGCACCAAACGCCAAATGTGCCAAGATCGCCAACTTCTGGGCTGCATCGCTGCCGTTGACGTCCATCGCCGGATTGGCTTCCGCGTAGCCCAGTTTTTGGGCCTCGGCCAAAGCGTCGGCGTAGCTTTTGCCTTGCTCTTCCATCTGCGTGAGGATGAAATTGCTCGTACCGTTTAAGATTCCGTGAATCGACTGAATCTGATTCGCCACCAACGATTGATTGATCGCCGCGATAATCGGAATCCCGCCGCCGACTGCCGCTTCAAAGGCAATCGTTCGCCCCATTTTGCGTGCGCAGTCGAAAAGCTCAGGCCCGTGTTCGGCGATTACGGCCTTGTTCGCGGTAATCACGTTCTTGCCGCTTTGCAACACGCGGAGCATGATCGACCGATCCGGCTCCAATCCGCCAATCAACTGGACGACGGCTTCAATTTCCGGATCGTCGATCACGGCGGAAACGTCGGTCGTCAGAATTCCCGGCGGTACGGCCACATTGCGAGCTCTCTGAATATCCGGATCGACGATTTTCACCAAGTCCACACGGCGGCCGGTCTGACGGGAAATGCGGTCTTTGTGCTCCAGTAGCAGACGTGCGACCCCGGAACCGATGGTTCCGAAGCCGATAATGGCAACTTTAGCGGTAGACTTTGTCATAATAGGGTCCAGAGGGAAGGCACTGCTAAACCATATTAAATCGGCAATCGAGATGCGTCAACCGGTGGGGGGCTGCCCCCTCTTATTGGCTGGCACCCCTCTTATTGGCCGGTGCCAGTGCAGCTCTGCCGCTGGAAGCCGAGAATATTCAATTAGCCTTGGAGTGCTAGCGAGTGTTGGGGCCAAAATTTGATTTCGCGTAGCTGTTTAGCGGGATGAAGTAGCAAGTAAATTGAATTGCCAAAAAAAGTCCCCGCCGCGTTCATCGCGGTGGAGCGCAAGGTTGAATAGCTAAAAGACGGCCCTTTGTCCGAGAACGAGACCCCCACCTCGCTTGCCAAGGTTGTTGAGGATGGTGAGGTTGGTGAATCAGATTGACCGGCTTCCCTAGCCGAAAAGCCTGATTCAGCGTCCAGGGAATAGCCCGCAATCGAGTCATCGTGCGAGTCAAGATACGGCTAATCCAAGGCAAAGTCGACCGCTTGCCCCGCCGCGACATCGCGGGTGAGCGTCGTGGCAGTGTTGTAGCGAGCCGGCAGCGTCTGCACTTCGTCGTCGACCATCGGGCTGCTGTCGTTGCCTATCTCGGCGCGGCGCTGGCCAACCTTGCGAAAACTGAGAATTTGGACCTTGTATTTGCCCGGCACGATCCGCAGCCGATACTGCCCACCCTTCACGATGGCACCCGCCGTGGGACCGTGGCCATCGGCCGGCAGGAAGCTCACCGACCCCTTTTCGACGGCCTTCCCCGCCACGGTCACGTTGCCGGTAATCTCCGAAAGCTTCGATCCGCAGCCGGCCACAACCGCAAGCAGCAGCAGGCAGAGCGACGAATGCCGGAAAAAACGTTGGAAATTCATGTGGCGGTTCCCTAGTAGGCATTGGCATTGACGGTCGCGCCGTCATTTTTCGCGCTCAGCGATTTCCACACGTCGGCGTCAATTTCATTGCTGATAAAGATCGTGCTGCCATCGCAGAAAACGGTGTTCACACCGGCCGGATGCTTGCTGCGGGATATCGCATAGACGTCGCTCCTGTTCGTCTGACACGTATCGAGCGCCCCCTGTGAAACGCACTCCAGCGTATCGAAGTTCGAGTTGGGGGTATAGCGGGACATGAATTGCGCGCAGCCGGGACCGGAATTGAAGAAGTCGCCGCGGAGATCGAACGCTGCGTCGCTGGGCGACTGAACCACCTCCGCCATCGCCAGGCAATGCGAGGTGCCCTTGGTGACTTCGCGCAGCTTCGTCTTGTGGTTCGGGCCGAAGGCCCCAATCATGAGATTGTTCGGCCTTGCCGCGCTCGGCAGCTTCTGCGTGAAATCGCAATATCCCCAACTCACCACGAAATTGCACCGGCGACGCCCGGCGTACTGATCCCCCTTCCAGATGCCCCAGCGATCGCTCGGGCAATAGTAGATCGGATTCGAGTAGCCGGTCAGCGGGAGATTTTGCGGGGAATAAAACGTGTAGCCAAAGTCGTACTGCTTGGCGAGCGACCCCGACTCGAAGAACGGCCACAAGTTGACAACAAACGAGTATCGTTGGTACTGGGCGTTCGCGCCCACGGCACCACCGGATACCACCGAACTGTCCCCTTTCGTGCCGTAGGTGACTCCTTCGGGAAAGTACCCGTAACTCGACTCATGGTTCAACAGCGACAACCCCCACTGCTTGAGGTTGTTGCTGCACGACATCCGCCGACCGGCTTCTCTGGCGGCGTTTATCGCCGGCAAAAGCAACCCAATCAAAATACCGATGATGGCGATGACGACAAGAAGTTCCACCAGTGTAAAGCCTTTTCGCCGCATGTTGATGCTCCCATAATCGGAATAAGAACCCCCACTGTACGCCGCTTTCCATTCAATATCAATACCGTTGCGGGAAAAGAAAAGGAAAGACGGGGTAAGTCCAATTTTATAACTAAACTCTCCCCAATTCAAGGATGCGACAAAGTTTGCGGTTCGTGCCGATTGGGCGGAATTTTCGCGGGAACTTCTTGCCCGGCGAAAGCGTCGAACTGAGAAGCGGTGGTGTTCCGCGAGTTATAGATCACGCTCCCCCTTTTTTTGAGGTCATTTTCCATGAGAAACCTGGTAACGATGCTGTGCGTCCTAGCGGCGACGACGTTGGTGGTCCAAGCGGCGGAAACCGCGCCCCAAGCGAACCAAATCCCCAATCGGCTGATCGACTACAAAGGCTTTTTGACGACGGCCGCCGAGGTGGCGAATGTCCGCGAGAAGCATCGCGTTACGGAAGCCGAATTCGTGCGAATGGCGGCCGAAGCGAGCACCGTCATCCTCGACGCTCGTAGCGATTCCAAGTATGCCCTCCTACATATCCGAGGAGCCAAGCATCTCTCCTTCCCCGATATTACGGCCAACGAGCTTGCCCTACGGATATCTAGCCGCGAAACTCGCATACTGATTTACTGCAATAACAACTTCGAGAACGAGCCTAAGGCATTTCCTAGCAAGGTGCCCTCGGCCTCGTTAAACATCCACACGTTCAATACGCTGTACAATTACGGTTATAAGAACGTCTACGAGCTCGGTCCCCTCGTCGATGTGAAGAAGTCGGCATTGCCCTTCGAGGGAACGCTCGTGCCGACAGGGAAATAGAGCGTGAAAAGGAAAGCATTGCAATGTTCCGCACGATTCTGCTTGCCGCTTATCTAGTTGTCGCCGGCCAAGTCCGAGCCAAGGAGCCGAAGTCCGGCCCTCCTGTCGGACAGCCGCCGGAGGGTGCCTTCAACATCGAAACGAAGAAGCCCGAGGATCGCGTCAAGGTGCAGGTTGAAAGGGATTCCGCCACGTTTGAAATTTCGAGCAAGAGCGGAATTGGCGGGGCACAAATCAGTTCGGCCAAGGATGCGTGGCCGACGACCGTCACGGTTCGCCTGCATCTCCGCGGCTTGGAGTGGGTTGCCATTTCCGGCGGAATGCACAAACTTACCGGATCGGTCTTGAGCCATAGCGACAACGCGGCGACTTTGCACCTCAGCGAGGAGGGGAAAAAGGGAGAGCGAGACGCAGGTACGAGTATCAAAACCTTCAATTCGGCGGGCAAGCCGATCAAGGGCCTGCCCGGCGAGGGAGGATATTTTGAGATTAGCCTGCCGAAGGCTCTTTTGGAGGGCAAGGTAAAGAAATTGAATGTGGACTGGATCGACTTTTATCGCTAGCGGTAACTCAAAATTCTCCCGACCGTAATGCCTCCGTAACATTCGTCTGATAGAATCGTTAGAAGTTGAGTGTTACCCCCTAAGTAAACGGAGAATCATAATGCGTCGAGTTCGTGCATCTTTTTCGGTTTCTTTCTGCGCCTTGGCGGCGTTTGCCATGCTGCCGTCGGCATTTTGCGCTGAGCCTACCAAAGCGGCAACACCGCCATCGATTGCCGAGGTCGGTGAGTTGGGTGAGAACGTCTACGATTTGGCAAAGGACAACGATTGGACCAAGGCGGAGGCAAAACTGGCTTTGCTGGTGAAGGAGGCTGAATCGCTTCACGCCCAAGTCAAGGACGAAAAAGCCAAAGGAAAGCTCGACAAGTACCTTGCCGCGCTAAAGACGTCGGTCGCCGCGAAGGATCAACCGGTGACGATGCAGCAAGCCAACAAGGTCACGAAGTTTGCCGCCGATCTGAGCGCGCCGTTCCATCCGCAGATCCCCGTCGATGTCACGATGCTCGACTACTACGGTCGGGAATTGGAAGTCTGGTCGGCTGCCAAGAACGATAAGAAGCTGAAGAAGGCTGCCGATTCCTTGGAGACGACCTGGGCCAAGGTGCGTCCTTCCGTGAAGGAGCATGGCGGCGAGAAACAGGCAACCACCTTTGACGGCCTCGTCGCGAAGCTCAAAGCGGCGACCTCGGCAGAGCAATACAAGGGCGTCGCCACGCCGATCTTGGACGAGGTCGATAATCTGGAAAAGGTCTTTACCAAGTAGATCGGACGGATCGCGGGCCGGAGCAAGATTTGTAGGACGGACTCGGAGGTCCGTCCTACAAAATGCCGCAAAACTCGCCAGGGAACAACCTCTTTCGTTTCTCGCCATCTTCGTAAATCTTGGCGTGGCGAATGCATTTCCCAAAACTTTCAACCTGCCCCCCGAATCAACTGGTTGTGGAAAAAGTATTTTAACCTTACAATAACAACATGAGCGAACTACGCGACGAATGTGGTGTGGCCGCGATCTATCACCTCGCAGGCCGGGGGCCGAGTCCGTTGTGCGTCGATTGCACGCCGGATACGGTGTCTCGTTTCATGCCTCGGATGTTGCTGGACATCCAGAATCGCGGCCAGTTGGCAGCCGGCATATCGAGCTTTAATTCCCATCGAAAAACCCTGATCGACACCTACAAAGACGTGGGAACCGTCTGCGAGGTGTTCAAAATGAACCATCGGGCCCCTTATCTGGCCCTGATGGAAGCCTACGATGGCCGTGCGGCAATCGGACACGTCCGCTATGCAACTTGCGGGGCGGACGACCGAGGATATGCCCAGCCTTTCGAGCGACCGCACATTAAAAAGCACAAATGGTTCAGCTTCGCCTTCAACGGACAGTTGGCCAACTACAAAGAGTTACAGGCGGAATTATTGGCGGATGGCAACAACCATCTGGCTCGCGAGACCGATACGGAGGTCTTCATGCACCAAATTTCGCAGGCGTTGTCGTCGGACAAGCAGCCGCCGTTGATTGACGTCATGCGGCGGATCGGCGAGAAGTTCGACGGTGCCTACAGTTTTGTCTTTCTCGATGCCTTGGGCGATATGATTGTCGCCCGCGACCCGCTGGGCATCAAGCCATTGTGCTACGCCGTCGAGGGCCCGCTATTTGCCGCCGCGAGCGAGAGTGTGGCGTTGATGAACTTGGGATTTACTCCGGAGAGTATCAAACCGGTTCCGCCCGGCCAGGCGATCGTCATCAGCAACGACCAACTGGATATTCTGCCCTTTGCCCCCAGCCCCCGCAAGGCGCATTGCTTCTTTGAATGGGTCTATTTTGCCAACGTGGCCAGCACGCTCGACAACCGCAGCGTCTATTTGACGCGCAAGGCCCTGGGTGAAGAACTGGCGCGATTGGAAACGGTCGAAATTGACGAAGACACGGTCGTAGTCCCGGTCCCCGATACGAGCAAAGCCGCAGCCGACGCGATGGCCTACGCGCTAAAGATTCCATGCGTTGAAGGTCTGATCCGCAATCGCTACACCGGCCGGACCTTCATCGAGGCCAGCGGCGATCGCAAGCGCAAAGCTGAAACCAAATACACGCCGCTCCGCGAGGTGCTGGAGGGCAAGCGCGTGATCCTGGTCGAGGACTCGATCGTTCGCGCTACCACGCTCAAGGTGCTGCTGGAACGCATCCGTCAGACCGGTTTGCCGCGCGAAATCCATGTGCGCGTGGCGTGCCCTCCGATCGTTTCTCCGTGCTTCTACGGCATCGATATGTCGACCGTCGGCGAATTGTTTGCAGCTCAATTCATGCAGGACGGCCCGTTGACGGCGGAAATCGAAGCCAAGATGGCCAGCCGTTTGGGGGCCGATTCGTTGCGTTATCTGCCCTTGGAGTCGGTCGAGCGGGCCATCGGCCTAACTCCCGGCAACCTCTGTCAGGCGTGCATCACCGGCACCTACCCAACTCCGTGCGGCCAACAGTTGGCCCACTTGGCTCTTGAAAATGATCGCAACAACATTGCCGGCCGGACCTACGAGGCGGTCGGCGGAGCACGACAGCTTTTATTGCGGCAGGGTAATTAAGGTTGGCAGACGTGCGGCGCAACGTGCTGGGAATCTTGGCCATCGGCTTCCTAGCTGCTGGAACCGCCTGTAGCTTCCATCCTTCACTAACGGACTACGCTAACTTCGGCTTGCTCGCCATGCGTGCTGGGCTAATTTGCGGAATCGCTTGGTTGGCCTGGCCCGACCTCCGCCGATTGCCCGAGTGGCTCCTGTTCGCCGTCCCCATCGTGGTCTTGGTCCTTGTGGCCAGGCCGCGCTATTTGCTCTTGCTGCTGCCGGTGCTGGTGGTGTTGGCAATCCTCAAGCCGCGTTTCGGCCGCCGTAGCCGATAGAGCGTATGCCGGAACGAGCGGAGCGCGGTTCAAACTACCGGCTGCGGGAAAACTTGCCGGCCCGACTGTTGACACCCTATCGAGTTAATGCGAGAATGGGACCGGTTTGCCCCAAGGGTTGGGGTAGATTGCCCTACGTTGCCCGGCCAAGATTGGACCAATAGATCGTGCAACTGCGGTAGGTTTGCACGGTCTCGCACCGTTGATGTTGTTCGTATTGGTGACCCGAGCGGTGACTAGGATATGTTATCTCGGATTTCCTGCCCCCAAGGGAATTGCCGGATGAGCTATCACGATGACCAACTCGAAAGCGACGAAGCGACCGTTGCTAGTCCGTCGCGGCTGGCTGCCGTTTATACGGAATTCCAGCGCGAGTGGTCTAGCGGCAAGCGCGTGTCGATAGAAAGCTGGCTGTCGAAAACGCCTTCCGGCTCGCGCGATACTATTCTGCGTCAGTTGCTAACGCTCGAAATACGCACCCGCCATAGCTGCGGTGAAAAGCCGTCTCCCGGCGATTACACCGCACGTTTTCCCGAGCAGGCCGATTGGATTCGATTACAGATCAATCAATTGGAATCGGAAAGCGGCATCAATGACGCAACTGAGAGTTGGGCTCGCCGCGTGCAGGGATCATCGGTTACGGAAACCGAGGTTCGTCCCACGACTACCGCCGTGCCGCAGCAGCTCGGCAGATATCGACTCGACGCGCTGATCGGTGCCGGCGGCTTTGGTGAAGTGTGGCGAGCTTGGGATCCCAACCTAGAGCGGGCGGTGGCCATCAAGACGGCGCGGTCCGATAGCCACGAGCCTTGCAACCAGTTTTTAGCTGAGGCTCGCAGACTGGCTTTGCTGCGGCATCCGAATATAGTCTCCGTATTTGACGTCGGAGAGATCGACGGCCGATTTTACATCGTTGCCGATTTTATTGAGGGTCAGACGCTCGCCTCGCGGATGCGGGGGCAGCCGCTACCGCCGCAGAAAGCGGCCGACTTGATAGCGACCGTGGCCGTCGCGCTGCACCACGCACACCTGCAAAGCATTGTGCATCGCGACGTCAAGCCGGCGAACATCCTTCTCGATCGCCGCGAACGGCCCTTCGTGGCCGATTTTGGCCTTGCCGCTTCCGAATGGGAGCAGTTATCGGAATCGGCCGGCGTGATGGGAACCCGCGCCTACATGTCGCCGGAACAAGCCCGCGGCGAAGGACGCCACGCCGACGCACGCACCGACGTCTACAGTTTGGGGGTCATCCTCTTTGAACTTTTGACCGGGCGGAGACCGTTTGTGGGCAAGAGCCCTTCGGAATATATCGAACAGTTGCAAAACCGCAGTCCGCGTCCGCTGCGTACGATCGACGATACCATTCCGCGCGAACTGGAACGGATATGTCTAAAGTGTCTTGAAAATTCGCCGTCGAATCGCTACACCACAGCCGCCGATCTGGCCGAAGACCTTCGCGCATGGATAACGACAGCGCGCCAGGGGCGGGGATGGTCGATCGGCAGAACGGGGGCTATCGGCATCGCCAGTGCCGCCGTTCTATCGATCGCCGTACCGGGATACTATATTATCTTTCGCGGTGGCCCGAGTACATTGCCGGCAAAGGCCGCTGCGACGAAAATGGCCGAAGACGATAGCGAACGCCGCAAAGCAAAGCCCCGCGAGTCTGCTCAGGCACCTGCCGCTCTTCCGGTCGCCGACGACCCGTTCGGCTGGCGCATTCGCTTGGGACAACTTCCCCACGAACTGATTTGGCCCGGCTATCGCGGCACGGGATCGCCCGGTTTCCGCAATGAACTTCGAGCGTACGAGATTACCTCGGACCACATCCGCCTCGTCGAATTAGGAAAGCTTACGGACAAGCCGTGCAGCCTCTCCATCGGCATAAAGCAGCCGTTCTGGAACGGTGCGGCAGGCATTTTTTTCGGCTATCATATCGTCGACGACAAGGGGCATTCCCGCAGTCGATTTCAGATCGTCGCCCTAAATATGACGTCGGATCGCGAGAAACGTACCATGCAGATCACTCGTTCGATCTCGGAGATCGATCCGGAGGGTGGCCAAGTCGTACCCGTTTTTCATTTTGGAGCGGTAACCGTGACGCCGCCCTCCTCGACTTTCCCTCTTCAGCTCGAACTGCAGTTTGCCGCTCGTGGTACGCAGATCAAACTGAGCGAAATCCGTTGGCAAAACGTCGCTTTGTCGGCTTTGATCGATGCAGACGTGGAAGCAACTATTTCACCAACCGATTATTCCGGTCCCTGGGGCATTTGCGGCCAATTGGGTACTACTTGGTGGTATGACCCGCTCATCACTCCCTAAAAACCTTGCTAAAACTAGGAGTTATCGTGACACAAATTGTCAAAGGAACATTCAACGATTGCGTTCGGATTGATGTCCCCGAGGGTACGAGCGACCCCAAGCCCCTTTGCGTGACGGTCGACAAAAACAATTGTATCACGGCTAGCGGCGGAACCGACGACGGAAACGTTAGCTCCATTGTTACGGTCGAGGGCGTGCTAGACGGTGGTGCGACCTTTCCCGGTGTCTCGACCGGGCTGCATTGGTCGATCCCCAATATCGGCCCCCTTAACATCGGGCAGAAATACAGGTTGGACGTCAATATCACCGTCATGCGATTCGGCAGCAGCCATCCGATGCCCTGCACGAACTTCAAACCGTTCATCGCCGTGAACGACAGCTATTCGTGCCCTTCGGGGCACTCGCCTCCTATGGGATTGACCCGCGCCCGCACCATGCCGCGACGCTTCCTAGTGCGGCTGCCCGACGAATCTCCCGGCAGGCAAACGCAAGACGGAAGCCCGCCGCTCGATGAGATGCTGGGTACCAGCAGTATTTGTTTGGTGTACGATTTTGATTCTTCCACGCTTACAGAACCAGTATGGAAGAATGTAGATTCACCGGCGTCCTCCGGCTGCTGGACATTGCGAATTGACCAGTCTTGCTGCGTTTCGAATGCGGAACTCGTGTATCTTAGTGCGGACCCGCGCTACGTACTCGTGCCAATAACGTATCGATGCAGTTCGTGGCGTTTTTCCGGGCAAAGTGTCTTCGTGCTAATTAACTCGGCAAGCGCGGATTTGGAGGCAGCACCGCGTACGGTCGTGGTGGAGCCGGCTTGAGCATGGAGCGAGAATTGCCTATTTGCCGCCATCGCGGCGATGAAGTTCGGCGCGGACATTGGGCTTGCTCGTCGACGAAGCTGATCGTACTTCATGGCTCCGTCGTGGCCGAAGACTGCCGTGCCTGCCCGTACGTGGACCATCCTAGCGAGCCGGTTCCGCCAATGTTTGCTCGCCTGAAGCCGCATTCCAACGGCAATCGAATCGGGGGATC
>JANXOJ010000452.1 GCA_025353625.1 Planctomycetota bacterium
CGACGGCTGGGGCACTCCATAATCAACGCCCCGCGAGGCGTTGCGTAGTGTCGTTGGACAATGTCGCCGCACCTGGGAACGCTGCGGAACGACGGTCCCCACGGTCCCCACGGTGATTTTCCAAAACTCCAGTGGGCCGACTAAATCGCGGCCAGCACGCCCTTAGTGTAACCGACGCACTCGCACAGGCCGGGCAGCGGGTCTTTTTCCTCGGCTTCGTATTCGTAGGAAAGTACACCTGGGTAGTTGATCTTCACCAAAGCGCGAAGCATTCCGGGAATATCGATCACGCCGCGGCCCAGTTGGATACATTTGCCTTTGGCGGTGGCCTCGGTGACATCCTTGATGTGCATATCGTAAAGCCGGTCGCCGTACTTCTCGATCGACTGCACGAGATCGGCACCGACGCGAACGGTGTGGCCGATGTCAATGCACAGCCCGACGCGGCGATCGAGCGACTGGACCTTTTCGTAAACGCTTTGCGGCGATGGAAACCGCTTGTCGCCGGGCCCGTGGTTGTGGATGCCGACGCGGATGTCGAACTTCTTGACGTGCTGCTCGATCAGCGGCAAGAGTGCGGGGTTGCAACTGACCACAAGCACCGACAATCCGGTCGCCTTGCCGTATTCAAAGGCTTGCACGACTTGGCTTTCTTTCGACATCTCGATAACGCCGGCACCATAAAGTTTTAATCCGGCGGCAGCGACCTTGGCGACAATCGCATGCAACGCCTCGGGCTGCGCGTCGAGCGGCATGTGCATGGCCTTCATGTTGATGTGCGTCACGCCGGATCGCTTCGACATGGCCAAGGTCTTATCGAGATCGAACGCGCGGAACGAATACGAGGCCACGCCCAACGTGAGCTGCTTGCCGGACGGAGGAGCCAAAGCCGTTGCCTCCGCAGCCACGGCCGCTTGCATGCCTTGAGCGGCATAAACCAGCGCGGCCGCGCCTCCAAACTGCATAAACTGCCGCCGCGAAGCGGCCTTGTTGCCGGTTGCGGCCGTGTGGCGAGGCGTTGGGTTCGCGTTCGTCATCGTCAGGCTCCTTTCGATGGGTGTCGGTGAATGCCAAGCCCCATTATCGCACACCGCGACGGGATATCAAGCACGAAGAACGTTCGACAAATTGAATCTATTACGCGATTTTTTGTCGATAAATGCCGATAACAGACGGAAGCGATGACCAGTACCCCGTTTCATGGAGCAAAACCGATGTGCAATTCATCGTCCGTTGCCGGTGCTCAACAAGCTTCGCAACAACTGAAAATCAGCGTCACCGTGGCAAAAAAAGCCCAAGACGCAACGGCCGCGCAAGGTGCCGCCATCGTCAAGATGCTCGACAATGTCGCCAAGCAGGTGAAAACGCCCGGCCTCGGCGCGCAAATCGATAGCACCGGCTGATCTCGCGGTGCGCGAAGAGTGCGCTATCCCGGCCCGATCGATAGCGTAGTGCAATCGGTCAATCGATATCGCTTCAAAACGTCGTTGACCTCGTCGAGGCCAATAGCCGCCACCAAGGTCAGATCGTCGTGGAGCGAACGGTACTCGCTACGATAAACCCAGTCGCCGCCGACCGCGAACAACCGCCCGCTAGGCCGTTCGCTGGAAAGCACGAGACGCGAGCGGACCTTGCTCTTGGCAGAATGTAATTCCGCCTCCGTCACACCGTCGGAATGCGCCGCTTCGAGCAAATCGCCGACCCGCTCAAGGTTCTCCTCCACATCTTCCGGGGCACAACTGAGGTACGTCATGAAGACGCCCGCACCAAGATACTCGCCGTGACTTAGCTCCGCCTGATCGGCCAAACCGGGGTCGATTAGCTCCCAGTAGAGGCGGCTGCCGGAGTCGTCGCCGAGGATCATCGAAAGCAGCTTGGCGGCGTAGCGGTCGTCATCGTGCGCCGCCGGGCCGCGCGACATTTGCAAAATGTATTGCTGCGTAGCCGATGGCTTGGCAAGAACGTGCCGCCCCATTTTCGGTTGAGCCGCCGCAATCACACGAGGGCACGGCAGGGACTGCCATTGTCCGCAAATAGCGGCACAGTCGGCCGCGAGCCGATCGAAATCGACTTGGCCTGCGGCAGCCAGAACGATATTTCCCGGCGCGTAGCGTCGCTGAAAATAGGCCCGCATGGCGTCGACCGGCAGGGCCTCAATGCTCGCCATGGAACCGAGAACGCTACGACCGAGCGGGTGGTTGCCGAAGTAGGCGGCGCGACACTTCTCATCGGCCCCGAACGGAGGCTGATCCTCGTACATCTGAATCTCTTCGAGAATCACCTTCTTCTCCGTGGTGAAATCCTCTTCGCGGAGCGAGGGGCGCAGAATATCGGCCAGCAGCAGCGTGGTGCGAGTCTGAAACTCCGGCAGCACGGCCGCGTAATAGACCGTCATCTCCTCGCTGGTGAAGGCATTGTAGTTCGCCCCCATCTCGTCGAACTCGCGATTCACATCGTCGGCGGATCGGGTCGGCGTCCCCTTGAACATCATGTGTTCCAAAAAGTGGCTCACGCCGGCAATCTCGTCGGACTCATCCCGCGCACCGGTCTTGACGAAGAACCCCAGCGCGGTTGAATGCGCCTCTGGGTTGCACTCGGCAATAATTTCAAGGCCGTTGGGAAGGACGTGGGTTTGAAACTGCATGAGATTCTCGTTGTTCGTACACGCCCGCCTCCCATGGACGGGAGAGGGGCAGGGGGTGAGGGAGGTGGGGCTACTTTTGTGGGTCTTCGTTCCTCGACGCCACCGTTCGTTCCGCGACGCCACCGTGCGCTAATTCATCTTCAACTCCTCCGCCCCCACCGTCACAATCGTAAAATCGCTCGGTGGATGCTCGGCCAAGTATGCGTTGATGCTCTTGCTGGTCAAGGTATCCACGAGCTGGCCGATTTCATCGAGCGTCCGTGCATGGCCCAAATGATACCAGTCTCGCGCGATCGACGAACTGCGGGAATGGCTCGATTCCTGCTGCATAATCAAGGTCGTCTTGATGCGGGCTTTGAGTCGCT
>JANXOJ010000535.1 GCA_025353625.1 Planctomycetota bacterium
ACTCCCGGCCCGTTGACGTGCAACACTTCGCCGATCGTTCGATTTCATAGTCCATAATCGAGCCTGGTATTCCCTATCGGGCAGAAAGCTACCCGAAATGGTTGTTGGACTCAAGGCGTTTCGGGAAATATAACCCTTGACGGGTGCAAGTTGCACTTTGCGAATCGTTCGCGGGATGTTAAACAGAAGGGGGGAGATTTTGCTCGGCTGGAGGTCGGGCCATCATAACTCAGGTAAGGGAGGTAGTCAGGGATGGCGTTGAATACAGAATTGCGCGGACGTGTCGAGGCGTTGGCGGATGAGTTGTTGCGGGATTTGTACGGCCCGAAGGGGTTTCCGGCTTGGGGAACCAAGTTCGTGGAGATCGAAGATCAGACGGCGGAGGTAGGCGATGCCTTGGCTTGCGCCATGCTTTCGGGGGGAATCCGAAAGCAGGCCGAAGAGGCTGGCCACGCCGCAGGGAAGTGTGGTGGCTGTGGCGAGCCGATCCCGCTGGACGAGATCGCGGGTCGGCTCTTGCAAGCAAAACGAGGAGACGCGACTTGGCAAGAATCGTATGGCCGCTGCCCTTGCTGTCGCAAGGCTTTTTTTCCCTCAGTCCCAGATTTTGGGCATCGCTCCTGACGATACGGTCAGCCCGGCGGTGCTTCGCAAAATGGTCTATGCCGGCAGCCATGCCAGCAGCTTCCGGCAGGCCAGCGAAGACTTGAAGGAGGAAGCCGAACTGGAGATTTCCGAGCAGCGCGTCATGCGGGCCACGAAACGGATCGGAGAAGAGCGCGTGGCCCAGCGCAAGGCGGAAGAAGCGGCGTGGGAGGCGTTGTCGTTGCCCGAGCAGCAAGGCAGCCCGCGCGAACAGGTTCCGCAAGTGGCGTGCGTGGAGCCGGACGGCGGGCGCATACAGATTCGCAACCGCTCCGCCGAAGCTTCGCCGGAGAAAGCTGGGAACGAAACCCGGAAGGGGCGTTTTTGGCGGGAGACGAAAGTGGGGTGTCTCTTGTCGATGGCCAGCGGCACGTTTGCCGCCGATCCTTGCCCGACGATCCCGGAGATTTTTGTCGATCCGCGTCGTATGGGGCAGATTTCTCGGGAAATCAAGGGTTTTTCGGCGGTCGGCGATGTGGCGACGAAGGAGGAGTCGTCGGAGACCTTGGTGCCGCAGGAGCGGCGAGGGCGGCCGGAGGTGTTGGTGCGGAGTGTGGTGGCGACGCGCGAACCGGTCGAGGCGTTTGGCAAACAGTTGGCGGCGGCCGCTTGGCAACGCGGTTTCATGGCCGCTCCGCGCAAGGCGTTTGTGGGCGATGGCTCGGAAACGAACTGGTCGGTATGGCGGCGCTACTTTTCCCACTTCACGCCGATCGTGGATTTCATCCACGCGCTCTGCTACGTGTTCGCCGCCGCGATGGCCGGCCGCGTGATGGAAGACGCGTGGCCGGTGTATTGTCGGTGGGCGCAGTGGTTGTGGAGCGGGCAGGTGGCGTTGGTGATTGCCGCGCTGCAGGAACGTCAAAGGGAGTTGGGGCCACCGGAAAAGAATGATTCCGAAGATTCGCCGCGCCGCAAGGTGGCAGAGGCTTTGTGTTACCTGCAAAATCAAGCCTCCAGGATGCAATACGACGAGTACCGCCGCCAGGGCCTGCCGATCACCAGCAGTCACATCGAATCGACGATCAAACAAATCAACCGTCGCGTGAAGGGCACGGAGAAGTTCTGGTCAACTGGAGGGGCGGACGCCTTGTTGCAGTTGGCGGCCGACTACCTCAGCGACACGCACCCGCTTGCCAACTTCTGGGGGGAACGAGCGAACCACGCGACCGGACAACGCCACTACCGAAGTGCCGGATAAACAGCGCAAAGTACAACTTGCACCCCGGCCATGCAAGCGAACTCCCTTGGATGCACCCATCACCTTCCCCCCATTGCAACGGCCCTTGACATTTTGGGGGGTTCGCATTAAAAATGTAGCTTCGCTGCGATGAGAACCGATCTTATC
>JANXOJ010000537.1 GCA_025353625.1 Planctomycetota bacterium
ACTCCCGGCCCGTTGACGTGCAACACTTCGCCGATCGTTCGATTTCATAGTCCATAATCGAGCCTGGTATTCCCTATCGGGCAGAAAGCTACCCGAAATGGTTGTTGGACTCAAGGCGTTTCGGGAAATATAACCCTTGACCGCGACGGCAATCTCGTGTAGCTTTAGGTAAGCTTCTTCAGCCATCTTGCCGAAGATGCCCTATAAGAACCCATAATGCCTACGCTTACCTCCTTATTACCGTTGTTATTGCTGGCACTTGCCGGCGTCCGGTCTTAGGGTTTGCGCGTAGGAAAAACACCGCGACAATAACCAGAACCCTAAGACTGATAAGGTCTTAGGGTTTTTTTATTGCCCCATCCGCGACATGATTTTCAAACGCTTGAACATCCGCCGACGCCTTATCGCCACACGAGCTCGCCTCGTGTTGCCGGGGCCGACTGGGAACCTTGCTTCCGACTACCTCGGTGGTCGGCGAGTCCGGTTTTGCCTGTCGGCCTTACCTTCGGTGGCAATGTAACTCTATGATATATAAGACGTTCAAGCGAAAGATGATCCAATGACTGATACCAACACAACCGACTCACGACGGATTACGATTTTTGATACCACGCTCCGTGATGGCGAGCAGTCGCCCGGCGCGAGCATGAATCTGGCCGAGAAAATGGAGATCGCCCAAGCCCTCGTAACTCTGGGCGTCGATGTCATTGAGGCCGGTTTTCCCATTGCCTCGCCCGGCGACTTTGAATCCGTGCGAGAAATTGCCCAATCGGTTCGCGGTGTCCAGATTTGCGGGCTGGCTCGTTGCCGCGAGGCCGATATCGACCGCGCCTGGGAGGCCCTCAAGTCGGCCCAGCAGCCGCGCATCCACGTTTTTCTGGCCACCAGTGCCATCCATCGCGAGTTCAAGCTCAAGATGGATAAGGACGCCATTATTCACCACGCCGTTGCAGGGGTGAAGCGTGCCGTCGGCTACTGCGGAAATGTCGAGTTCTCGCCGGAAGACGCGGCGCGAACCGAGCCGGACTTCCTCTGCCAAGTGGTGGAAGCAGCCATTGCCGCCGGGGCCACAACGGTCAACATCCCCGATACCGTCGGCTACGCCACGCCGACACACATGGGCCGCGTCATCCAGACGCTACGCAACCGCGTGCCGAACATCGACAAGGCGGTCATCAGCATCCATTGCCACAACGACCTCGGCATGGCCGTGGCCAATAGTCTCGCGGCGGTTGAGGCCGGTGCAGGGCAGATCGAATGTACGATCAACGGCCTCGGCGAACGGGCGGGCAATTGCTCGCTGGAGGAAGTCGTCATGGCCCTGCGAACCCGCAGCGACTTCTACCACGCCCATACGAACGTCAACACGCGGCGGCTGGTTCCCACGAGCCGACTCGTCGCCAATGTGACCGGCATCCACGTGCAGCGGAACAAGGCCATCGTCGGCCAAAACGCCTTCGCCCACGAGGCGGGCATCCACCAAGACGGCATGCTCAAGGAGCGGACGACTTACGAGATCATGCTGCCCGAGGACGTCGGCTTTGCCACGACGGAGCTCGTGCTCGGCAAACACAGCGGCCGCGCCGCGCTGGCTGCACGCATCAAGGCCCTAGGCTATTCGCTGGGCAACGAGCAAATCCAGCAGGTTTTTGAACTCTTCAAGGTACTTGCCGATAAGAAGAAAGAAATTTACGACGCCGACATCGCCGCCCTGATCGAGCAGGAAATGCGGCAAGTGCCCGAACTGTGGAGCTTCGTCTCCTACGAAGTCACCAGTGCCACCGGGCGGATACCGATCGCCAAGCTGCGTCTGCGTCGCGGGCATCAGGAGACGGCGACCGAAGTGATCGGCGGCGACGGCCCGGTCGATGCCGTATTCCTGGCAATCGAGCAACTCACCGGCTTCACCGTCTCTTGCCGCGACTTCAACGTTCATAGTGTGACGGTAGGCAAAGACGCGCAAGGCGAGGTGATGGTCCAAATCGAGCACGAAAAACAAGTCTATCGAGGCCGCGGCGTCTCGACGGACAGCATCGAAGCCAGTGCCCGTGCGTTCCTAAACGCCGTAAACAAAATCGCCGCAGTAACCGTTCCAAACACCAAAACCGTGACCCCTAACCCCTAAATCCTTCCCTCGGGCCGAGTGGCGAAATAGGCAGACGCACAGGACTTAAAATCCTGTGTCCCTTACGGGACGTGCGGGTTCGATCCCCGCCTCGGCTAGTTCTAAACAAAATCCCCGCAACGACTTATGACTTGTCGCTGCGGGGCTTCCTTCATTTTCAGACATGCAACACTGGGACAACACTCCATAAACACTCCAAAGCCGATCAGACTTCCGCCCCTTTAGGCTGCACGTCGGGAACGTAGAGGACTTTGACCGACTGGTCGAGTTGCCGGGCCATGTTGATATACCGCTGCGTCGTCTGGTAGCTTTTGTGTCGCATTAACGCTTGCAGTGAATCTCCAGTAAGTCGATCGGCATTCATGGTGGCGAACGCCCGCCGAAGGTCGTGGAAGCCGTAGCGGTGGCAAGCTTCCGTGTGTTCATGCTTTTCCGGACAGGGCAGGTCAATTCCAGCCGCGTTCTGGATCCGGCCGAACGCTTCGTACAACATCTTACGGCCGTGCGGCCAGGGAAACACCGGCGGCCCAAGGTC
>JANXOJ010000538.1 GCA_025353625.1 Planctomycetota bacterium
CCTGCGACGCCTACGGCGATCCGTTTGACGCTCGCTTCTGATTCTCGTAAAGCGGCGGGAGCGGTCTGCGCTGGTGTTGGAATTTGCCACCTCCTACCCACGGCTGTCCCCCTATTTGCGCGCAAATCGCGGCACGGTCTAGGCGAGATTTCGACAAGAAGCCGGCCGAAAAGGCTTAACACGTTACCCTGGGATCTACTCAAGCCTGAAAAATCGAAATTCCTACCAGGCATTTTGCCGAACAGGGTTGCGGTAATGGGCAGTGCGGGATTAGAACTACTACTGGTTTAACACAAACGGGACGTGGCGGGTCAACGCGTATTGCGCACCTGCCCGACTCTCCGTTTGTAGATCATTCACCTTCTTTTGGGAGCAAGCCATGGCCAGTCTAAAATTGTCGACCGATGTTGAGGTCGCCTTCGGAACACCGACGGTACCCGGTAACGCCAAGTACACAATCGACCCGACCGGAGTCTCAGGCAAAGTTGAAACTTGGGAGCGGGTGATCACGTTCAATCCTGGTGGTACTTCGATTTCGATCCCGCCCTTTACAAAGGTCGGGGTCTTCGCCAGTACAACGCCTACATCAGGGAGCGTTCCGATCGGCGGGCTCTATCAGGTACTGCTCTACGAGGAAAATAAAGGAAAGTCAGACGGGAGCGGCCCCGTTCTGGATCGTCGTAGTTTTCCTTGCGTCCTAATCGAAGGCCGATCGAATTTCTTGACGAAATGTACCGAGATCCCGCAACTCGATATCAAAGCGGGCGGCACCTTTGCTTCGATTGCGTTTGCCGCCAGCAGGGTTACGATGTCTCGTGTTCAGTTGGGATTAAAAGCGCCTCATACGGGAACCGGTGGGCTGCCTGTTTTGACTGACGACGAACTTGTTGCCGAAGCCGTTTCCGTCGCGGCCGGACCAAAGCTGCTGCATCGATTGTCGCCAACCGACCGGCGTATCTTACCGGGTACAAATGCGTTCTTTTCGATCATGATTTGGGATCTGAATGGAAACTGGGATTACATCTGGTCTCCGGAGGGCTCTGCTCCGGCAAAGCCGCCCAAGCCATTCAACTTACTTTCGCGAACCGTCGAGGTTAAATTGACCCGTCTCGGCTTTCTCGACGACAGCGATGCATTGTCGAACGGAGAAGGTGACTTCACGCTTGTGGTGCAGCCAGGTATCGCCGGTACTGGCCTCGTAAAGAAAACTTTGAATGTCGCGACCTTCGAGACGAACACTAGCTTGACGATTGTGCCACCGAAGACCATCACCGTTGGTCCAGCCCCGATCATTCCAGATACTTATCCCATCAGTGTACAAGTGAAAGGGCACGACGACGATTCAGGTTCGGTCCCCTCGGACGAAGATGATTTCGCAGAGACGGACATGACCGAATTGGACCTACCTATCGGAGAAGGCAAAGAGCAAGTCAACGATCGGTTCCTGTCATTGACTAGCCATGTGTCGGGCGGAGATGACACACTCGCATTTACGGCCGATCTGCTTTTTTCTGTCAGTTACAAGTAGTTCTCGTTCAGCATCACAACGTCATCCGCGGGCTGGCCCAGTTTGCGCGACAAACTGGGCCAGGATGATGCTCTGAGTTCATTGCGATTGCCTCGCAGTTGTCGTCTTAAAACTCGCGCGTCTTGCGCGGTGGCTTGTTGGGCGGGTTTTGGCCGGTGGGATTTGTTTTCGGTGGGATCAGGACTGACTTTGGCGTCGGCAGGGTTTCGGCGGTTGGCGGTTTGGGGTCGTCTGCGGCTTTCTTGTCGCCGCCGAACAGATTGGTGAACACCACGTCGCCGACAGCCAGACCGGACTGGGCTTTGACGTTGTAGTGCTTCTCGTAACGGTTGGCGAGCTGGGGCTTGATGATTTCAAGCACGACCGCGCCAGCGACGGTGTTTAGGTCATAGATTTCCATGATCAGTCATCCAATTGAGACAGCGGGGGCTGCCCGGGTCTAGGTTCACCGGCTCCGGCACCAGTTGGCTGCGGTTCGGCTTTGATCTTGAGTGTGCAAAAGCTTCCATATGGAAAAGTCAGATTCGCAGTAGCGCGCGTACATCGAGCGCAAACGCAGTGGGCGGTTTTTAAAAGGGCCAAAGTCTCAATGCAACGGTCCGACACAAGCGATCTCTGTCGGGTTAAAAGGCGCTTCTCGCCAAGGGTGGTAAATACGAGGCCCAAGGCCCGACGCTTCCGTATCCGACGTTCGAGCCTCAGCAGAGCACCATGCTTTTGTCTGTCCCGGCTTCCACTTCAATCGTTTCGAGGCATCATCGAGCGTTCACTTGCGTTACGGCCTGTATCTTCGCGGGACCACCATGTGGTCCTTTCCATCGAAGGCTCCAGCGGATTCGTTGCCTCCATCGCCGCTTCGATTGCTACTGGGCTAGCGACCCTTACCAGGCGGGACTTTCACCCGCTGAAACAGACATGCCTTCACGGCGCACGGTCAGACCTATTTACATTCACAAAGATCGGCGGTGCGCGGGCGGCGCTGGTCGGCCTACGTCCATCCGATGCCCGACGAGGCGGAATGGGTTGCCATTCGCCGCAGTAACCAGACCGGCCTGCTC
This sequence comes from Planctomycetota bacterium, assembly GCA_025353625.1. Lineage (GTDB taxonomy): Bacteria > Planctomycetota > Planctomycetia > Pirellulales > Thermoguttaceae > JANXQG01. The sequence continues at coordinate 2,587 of JANXOJ010000538.1, forward strand.
TACGGCGAGTCCCGCTGGGTCGATCGTCCGTGCGGGAAATTGAATCTCGACTCGACCATCCGTCCTCGCGGAAGGCCATACAAGGAGGTTCCAGACAACAGATATTTCCGACCCCTAGTTTCCAAATTCTCGAATAATCCGGGCGAAGCGAAGCGTTTACCAGCGACCAGCACTTTCAGGCGGCTGGATTCGCGACGCTTTTTTAGCGGCGGGTTGCCGGGCTGCGATTCAAACGGGTGCCTTGCATTCCTGAGCAATCGCACCAGTTCTTTGCCACCATTCTTGTTGGAAGGCAAAACTTGTCCCAATATCGCCTACCCCCACTGGCGGTGTTTCCGTGGCGGGCAATTGACGAATTACCGCCGGGAGTCGAGAATGAAGGGTCTACCGCCATATCGAACTTGAAAGGGACGCATGAATTTGATCGAGAAGAACGACCCTGACGTGTGGGCTGCCATCGCCAGCGAAATCCAACGCCAACGCGACGGCCTGGAGATGATCGCCAGCGAAAACTACACGAGCCCCGCCGTCATGCAGTGCATGGGAAGCGTTTTGACCAACAAATACGCCGAGGGCTACCCCGGTCGCCGCTACTATGGCGGGTGTGAATATGTGGACATCGTCGAGGATCTGGCTCGAAATCGGGCCAAGCAGATTTTCAAAGCGGAGCACGTCAACGTCCAGCCCCATTCGGGGGCTCAGGCTAACTCCGCCGTCTACTTCGCCATGCTCGATCCGGGCGATGTCGTTTTGGGCCTCGATCTGGCCCACGGCGGCCATTTGACCCACGGTATGAAACTGAACACCTCGGGCAAGCTCTACAAGTTCCACAGCTACGGCGTCCGCCCAGATACGCATCGCATCGATCTCGACCAGCTTGCCGCCTTGGCCAAGGAACACAAGCCCAAGATGATCGTCGCCGGGGCGAGTGCCTATCCGCGAGAAATCCCCCACGATAAGTTTGCCGAAATCGCCAAGAGCGTCGGTGCGAAGCTGATGGTCGACATGGCCCACTATGCCGGGCTGGTCGCCACCGGACTGCACGACGACCCGGTGAAGGTCGCCGACTTCGTCACGACGACGACGCACAAAACGCTTCGCGGCCCGCGCGGCGGTATGATTATGTGCAAGGCAGAATACGCCAAGGAGATCGACCGCTCGGTTTTCCCCGGCATCCAGGGCGGCCCGCTGATGCACGTCATCGCCGGCAAGGCGGTCTGTTTTGGCGAGGCTTTGACGCCCGCGTATAAAGCGCACATTAAGCAGGTAGTCGAAAACGCGAGGACGTTGGCGGAAGTGCTAATTTCCGGCGGCGTTCGCCTTGTGAGCGGGGGCACCGACAACCACTTGATGCTGGCCGATGTTACGCCGCTGGGCCTTTCGGGCGGTCAGGCCGAAAAGGCTCTCGACCGTAGCGGCATTACGGTGAATAAGAACATGATACCGTTCGATCAGCGGAAGCCGATGGACCCCTCGGGCGTTCGCATCGGCACGCCGGCGATAACGAGCCGCGGCATGGGCCGCGGCGAAATGACGACGATCGGCGGATGGATTTTGGAAGCCCTTCGCGGGCACGATCAGCCGACCATTTTGGAAAAGGTTCGCGGCAAGGTATCGGAATTGTGTCAACAGTTCCCCGTGCCGGCGGATCGGGAATAATAATCGCTCACCCCATGCCCCTCTGCCGAAAACGGGAGGGGGAGTTTGAATGCCATGCCATCCAGCAAAATACTAATCGCCGACGACAACCCGCCCAACGTGGAACTGTTGGAGGCTTACTTGGCCGAAGTCGATTGCGAAATCGCGATCGCCATCGATGGCCAAGATACGCTCGACCAAGTGGCACGGTTCAAGCCGGACCTGATACTCTTGGACATTATGATGCCCAAGCTGAGCGGGTTCGAGGTCTGCCGCATCGTGCGGAAGTCGCCGGAAACCCGCCACATCATGATCCTGATGGTCACGGCCTTGGGCGAGGCGGGCGATATTGAACGCGCGGTCGCCAGCGGCTGCGACGATTTTCTCAGCAAGCCGATCAACAAAATCGAGTTGGTGAAGCGGGTGGAAAATCTGCTCAAGCTGCGGCACGTTACCGACGAGTTGGAACGGCTGCGGGAATATATCGACGCGATGGAGAAGGATCGGCCAAGCAAGAAGTGAGTTCGTTCCCGTCCATTCCAAGGAATACCGTAACCGAGTATCGGGGGGCCTGAGACATGACCGACCATCTATCGAACTGGATGCTGCCCAAGGCGGCTTGGGTCGCGATTGGCATAGCATCCCTGGCAATCGTTGGTTGCGAAAGCCGTTCGCCCGCCCGACCCAAGTTGGCAGCCTTGCGGCCTATAACTCCCTCTACGCTCGACGCTGCGATTGTGCAGCATCGAGGCAAGGTCGTGCTCGTCGATTTTTGGGCCACGACCTGCGGGCCTTGTATGCAGTTGCTGCCGCATACCTTGGCATTGCAAACGCAATATGGCGATCGAGGGCTGAGCGTGATCACCGTCAGCTTGGATGGCGTGGAAGGCGAAGCCGCCGCGCGAGGCGCTCTCGATCAACGCGGTGCCGTCACCGAGAACTACGTCACGAGCGTCGGCAATTGGGAGCAATCGTTTGAAGAGTTCAAGATTCAAGGGGGCATACCTTTCCTAAAATTCTACGATCGATCGGGAGAACTCCGCGAAGTGGCCGCCGGGCCCGAGCCGGATAAGATCGATCAACGGGTGCGGCAATTGCTTGCTGAGAAATGATCGGTCGAGGAGGTGCGATAGCTATGATGGACGTCAAAAAATGGTTCGGGCATTCGCCCAGTGCCATCGGTCGGGTAGGGTGGTGTCGATGCCACCCGACATTTCAAACCGTCGCGATTCTTGCCGTTCTCGCGGTTTGCAGGCTGCCGTTCGCACGAGCCGCGGAACCGGCCCAACGACCGACGGCGTCAAAATCGGCAACGCCCGAGCAGATTCAAAAACTGATCGTTCGGTTGGGCAACCCCGAGTATTACGCGCGGCAGCAGTCCGAAGTGGAACTGACGCAGTTAGGTTTTAATGCAATTGACGCCTTGGAAGAAGCGGCATCGCACGAAGATTTAGAAGTGGCCGCGCGAGCTGCAAGGGTGCTGCAAGCGATTAAGAGCAACTGGGCGGCCAAGGACGATTCGCCGGACGTCTCTCGCTTGCTCGTGGACTACGAGGTGCAGGAATATGCCCAGCGTGAATCGCGGGCACGCCAATTGGCACAACTTCCCAATGCGACGGGAATTCCGGCCCTATGCCGCGTGATTCGCTTCGAGCGGTCGCCGTTGCTTTCCAAGTGGGCGGCCGTCTGGCTGCTCGATTCCGTCGTGTTGGGCGAGACACCCAAAGACATTGTTGCCGAGAAGATTCGCAAGGTGCTGGCCGACAGCCGCCGACCGGCTGCGCAATGGATTTTGGCCTGGCTTCGGATGAAGGACGATGCCGACGCCGTCGGCGAAACTTGGACGAAGCTCGTCGATGTCGAACAGGGTTTGGCATCGCGGCATTCGCCGGAAACGGCCGACGAACTTATCGAACGACTCGTCCGTTTCCAGATTGGTTGGCTGCGAAAACTGGACCGCACCGACGATGCCATGCTGGCCGTCGAACGCCTCGTCGATTTAGAGCGCGACGATCCGCGGACACTTTCCAGCCTGATGAATTGGCTGATCGCCCAAAAAGATTGGGACTCGCTACGGCGCGTCGAGGAACGCTTCAAGACGGCGATTGCAAAGACGCCCAGCCTTCTGTACATGGTCGCCGAGGCCCAAGCCGATCGAGGTGCAGCCAAGGAGGCCGCCGACACGGCCTTGCGAGCCTTCAAATTGAAGGAGGAAGTGGACGACGCCGCGCTGAGGGCTCACTACGCGCAAGGCTACCAACTGCAAAGCCGAGGACGGTTGGATTGGGCACGGCGAGAATTTGAATGCGTCCTCCAAAATGCGGATAGCCATTCGCCTTTGGCGGTACTCGGCGCGCATACGTTGGGCGAGATGCTGCACGACCTGGAACAAGACCAGCAGGCGGCCGATGTCCTCAAGCGAGTCGTCGATGTCTATGCCGCCAAGGAGAACGAATTTGTCCTTCCCAATTTCAATGGCGTCGATCGGGCCACCATCGGCAGCGTGCGCGCGCGGCTGAACTACTTCACGGCATGTCGCTGGAAGTCCGAGGGCGACCGGGCCAAGGAGCGTGCGAATCTTGAAGTTGCCCTGAATACCGACTGCTTCGATATCGAGGTGCTGATAGCGTGCTACCAATTGCCCGACTCCAAGCCGGAATTTTCAACGAAGATTCGCAAAATGATCGCCAAGACGCTTTGCTCGCTACGGGAGCAGATTGCCGACAACGGCGACGACGCAACCTCGGCCGTGCCGTGCAACGAATTCGCTTGGCTGGTCGGCAATACGGAAGGCGATTTCGAGGAAGCCATTCGTTACTCAAAGCGTTCCATCGAGCTAAGCGACGGCGATGCCGGAGGATATTACGACACGCTCGCTCGGGTCTACTTTGCCAAGGGCGACTATAAAGAGGCGGTCATAAACCAGAGTAAAGCGGCAGAACTATCGCCGCACATTCGGGCAGTTGGCCGCCAGCTTGAGCTCTTCAAGAAAAAGGCCAAGGAGAAGGGCATCCAGTACGAGATTCCAAAAACCGAAAAGGGTTCCGGCAACCCGGCCGACCTGCCCGAGGGCGAAGGCCCGGCGGACGATCCGTTCGGCGAGAACACCCCAGCACGGCCGGTGTTTTAGGATTGTGTGTCCGCAATCCCATCTCCCATCCGATGGGAAAGGGGTCGGGGGCCGAGGGAAGTCGTTTGCATCATTGAGCCTCTTCATTCCATCCACGGTCCTTCATGCCGATGAAGAACATCCAACTTCCCGACGTTGATCTTGCCGTCTTCGATTGCGGCAACGGCCGGCCACTGGTTCTGGTACACGGCTTCCCCATGGACCACACCCTTTGGAATGAACAGGCCGCCGCGCTGGGCAAACACTATCGCGTGATTCGGCCCGACCTGCGCGGCTTCGGTCGAAGTTCGACGACGCCAAACAAGGTGACGGTGAATCGTTGGGCCGACGACTTGGCCGCAATGCTCGACGCCTTGGCAATCAACGTGCCCATCGTCTTGGCCGGGCTTTCCATGGGCGGCTATGTGGCCTTTCAGTTCTTCCAAACGCATCGCGCTCGGCTGGCCGGGCTGATCCTTTGCGACACGAAGGCCGAGGCCGACACGCCTTCGGCGGCCGCAGCGCGACTGGAAACGGCCGAGCGCGTCCAGCGCGAAGGTTCGCAAGTCCTAGTGGAGACAATGTTGCCAAGGCTCTTGGCTCCCCATACAAGGCAACACCGCCCGGACGTTGTCGAGCGATTGCGTCAGATGATTTTGTCCGGCGACCCAAACGGCCAAGCGGCCACCTTACGCGGGCTGGCCGAGCGGCCCAACTTCACGCCGCTTCTGGCCAAAATCGATTGTCCCACGCTGTTCATTGTGGGGCGACAGGATATTATCTCACCACCCGATGAGATGCGAGCTATGTCGCGGGAAATTCCAGGATCGAAATTGGTCGAGATCGAAAACGCCGGGCACGTCAGCCCGCTGGAAGCACCCCAGGAGGTAACTGCGGCCATGGAGAATTTCTTACGCGACGGCTTGGGGCGGTCTTGAGCGCAGTTCGCGAAGCGCGATGGTTCGGTTGGCTACGGAAGCGAAATCATCGACTGCGTTTTGACGATTGCGTAGTCGTCGGGGAATGTGTGAAACGCCTGTACGAGCATTTTCCGCGTTCTCAATTCGACGTGGATGAAACTCAAGGCCCCCATGGCGATTCGACCGCTAGCGTCGAACTTATGGAGCATTACCCGATCGCCCGACCGCTGCCGCAGGCCATCTTCCGCCAATTCCTGCTGAAACGTCCAAAAGACCTCGGGCTCGACCGACTCGATCTGGAAACTCACGTTGTAACGGATT